>CAYJNE010000195.1:1853-3318 GCA_964371345.1 uncultured Desulfovibrionaceae bacterium
ATGCCTTCTGAATGTTTCCATTTTCTACCAAGTATAGTTCACTCTTGGGGCTTATGTCCTGCAGCATGTCTGCAATGTGCGGGTGGCAGGTGAAGAATAGGACTTGATGCCCTTTTGTGCCTTGGCTTAGGCTAAGTAAAGCATTGGCGGTGTGTTTGGCACGGTCGGGGTCAAAGTTAACCAATATATCATCCATAATTACTGGTAATACCGTAGCATGCTCTGCGTGGTGGCGGATGTAGGCAAGGCGCAAGGCAAGGTATAATTGCTCTTGTGTACCACGGCTCAAATTCAGGGGTGAGGTGGGCGCGCCATGAGGTGGAAAAACCTGCAGGGAGCTTTCTTCCAATTGGGCTGTGATGCCCTGCCAGCGTCCAGCGGTTATATTTGAAAATATTTCTGAGGCCATGCGTATCACTTGGGGTTGGCGTTCGCTCTCATAGCGTTGCTTTGCTTGCAAAATTAATTGGCGAGCAAGAGCATGGCTTGCCCAATTTGTACTAATGCTTTGTATATGTTCTTGTAAATCAGACTCTTGTTGGCGTAAACGGGCAAGCTCATCGGTGGCGGTTAAGGTGTTTAGCTCCGCATTAATAGCGGCAAGGGCCGTGGATTTTTCTTGGTCGTCAGCGTTGAAATTATCAATACTATTTTGCATGGAATTTATAAATACTTCACGCTCGTGCTGGTCGGTTTTGGTGAATGATTGTAAAAACTCCTCAAAATTATTATCACCTGCGGCAAGGCGAAGGGCGTCTTCTAAATCTGCTTTGCGTTGCAATAATTCATGCCTTTGAGTGCGCACAGCGGCTAAACGTAAGAAGTCTTCCACATTTTCTGTGGATGCCAGATGCAATAAGTTTTCTTCCGTAGCCTTGGCATCGTTAAGGGCTGTGCTGGCTTCGTGTAATTCTTCTTCTTGTGCGCTAAGTTGTTGTTTATATTGTTCTTGCAGTTTTGAATTGTCATGCGTGGTTTGTGCTTCAAATATGAGTGCGTCAAGAGTGCCAAGCCAGTCTTCTTGATATGGTATGTCGGTGGTTGCACCTGTGGGTACTTCTCTATTTAAGCTTGCCAAAATTGAGCTTAGAGGCGTTACCAAGGCTTCACACTCATTTTCAAGGCGTTGTCTTTCTTCTTTAATGCCTGTTATTTCTAGCTCCACAGCAAGACAACGCTCCATACTGTCTAAAGCAGTGCGCAGCATGGCGGGGGAGACATTCATATCCATATTTAATTCTTGCAAACGCTGAGACCAAGCAGTACGCATGGTTTCAAGATTTTGTTCGCTAGCTTTAAGGGCTTCCACGGCCTCAGCTTGGGCTTTGGCGGCAAGCTCTTGATTGTAGGCCGCATTATGCACGAGGGCTTCTGCCTTTAGGCGTTCGGCTTGAGTTTCATCAGCTTCACGGCAATTTTCAAGCACACGCTTGGCTGCTTGCAAAATATCTTGCAAGGTGGGGGC
>CAYJNE010000196.1:0-3309 GCA_964371345.1 uncultured Desulfovibrionaceae bacterium
CGGCGGAGCAGATTCACTTTTTGCACTTATTTCACTGCAAGAGCAAGGGCATGATATCCTTGCCTTGCACGGTCTTTTTTTACCCCAAGCAAAGGTCCCACTGGGGCTTGAAAGCATTTGCACTCAATTTAATATACCTTTGCATATTCAAGACTTACGCCATGAGTTTGATGAATTAATTATAAACCCCTTTATAAAATCATATGCCAAGGGTTTAACTCCAAATCCTTGTTCCCTATGTAATGCGCACATAAAATTTGGGCTTTTACTTGATGCAGCTCTTGGTCTAAATGTTGATTTATTTGCCACTGGTCACTATGCCACAAAGCAGTCCAATGAACTGACAAGCCCTCTTGCCAAGGGTGCAGACCAGAGCAAGGAGCAAAGCTATTTTTTAGCCCTTGTTCCCAAAAATCGCCTTGAAAAAATTATTTTCCCCTTAGAAAAGACCATTAAATCTGAAAATGTTAAATATCTATTAGAGCGCAATATAGACATACCAATTGCAGGTGAGAGCCAAGAAATTTGCTTTGTGCCAGAAGATGCCTATAGACCATTTGTGCAAAGTGAGGCCGCAAAGCGTCAAATTCATCTACCTCGCAAGGGCCCAATACTTATTTATGAGCAGGGTCATGAAAAGCAACTGGGTAAACATAATGGGCTATGGCAATATACAGAAGGTCAAAGGCGCGGGCTTGGGGTTGCGTATAGTGCCCCACTCTATGTTTGCACAAAGGATATGCAACGCAATGCCTTGATACTTGGAACAAAGGAAAATCTTATATTAAATGGCTGTATTGTTGATAATTTAAATATTTTTGTTCAAGAGAGTTCATGGCCAAGCGAGATATATGCAAGGGTTCGCTATAGGCAAAAAGAAAGCCTTGCCACTGTTTCTTGGATTGAAAACTTATTGCGCATAGACTTTCATACAAGCCAAAGCCCTACTGCATGCGGTCAAGTTGCAGTTTTATATGACAATAATGGTCAAGTTTTAGCTGGTGGCATTATTAAAGAAATTTTTTAGCATATAAATTGGCGCTGCTTGCCCATACATATTCTCACGTAGTTGTACATAAAAGATTGCATACTATGAATTACGCAATAACCTTAAAATTTTTTTATTATTATATTTCAAGGCATTAACACTTAGCACACCTTGCTTATTCTTGACTTTTTTAATATTTTAGCGATAATAAAAAATGACTCAAAATATTTAGGATGGTATTATGTCTGATTACTCCATTGAGAAAGAAAAAAAATCTATGTTTCGTGAATATGCTGAAGCCTTGCTTATTGCTATTATTCTAGCCTTATTTATACGCACTTTCCTTGTACAAGCATTTAAAATTCCATCAGAATCCATGCTTGAAACCTTGCAAGTTGGTGACCATCTATTGGTCACAAAATTTAGTTATGGCGTAAAATGGCCATTTAGCAATAGTTATGCAATTGAAGGTTCTGACCCTGAGTATGGTGATGTAATTGTTTTTGAATATCCAAAGGACCCGTCTCTTGATTATATTAAGCGTGTGGTTGGATTGCCGGGAGATGTTATTGAGCTTCGCAATAAACAGTTTTTGCGCAATGATAAACCCGTCTCAGAAGAATATGTCCGCCATAGCGACCCCACTGGAAGCTATCCAACTCGAGATAACTTTGGACCATTCACAGTGCCAGAAGGGCAGTATTTTGTCATGGGTGATAATCGCGACAACTCCCAAGACTCACGTTTTTGGGGAACCATTGAAAAATCAGCCATACGTGGCAAGGCGTGGCGTATTTATTGGTCTGCACAAGACCTATCAAATATCCGTTGGAATCGCATAACCAAGCTTGTAGAATAATGATTGTTCATCTTGCAAGTGGAAGTTTACATGGCGTTGATGCTTTTTGCGTTGATATTGAGGTAGATATTGCACGCAAAGCCATGCCCGCTTTTTGCATTGTTGGCTTGCCAGATCGCACAGTTCAAGAGTCAAAAGAGCGTGTTTTAACGGCCATTAGAAATTGCGGTTTTACTCTGCCACCAGCACGTATTACCATAAATCTTGCACCAGCCGATAAGCGGAAAGATGGTGCAGGTTTTGACCTACCCTTTGCCCTTGGGCTTCTTGCTGCATCAAAAATGATACCAGCATCATGCCTTGAGGGTTTATTCTTTTCAGCAGAGCTTTCACTCACAGGACAATTAAAGCCCGTAGCAGGAACTCTCCCCCTTGCCATACTTGCCAGAGAACAAAGGGCAAGAGGTATTGTGGTTGCTCCAGATAATGCTCAAGAAAGCTCCGTAGTTGAAGGATTAACCGTCCTTGCGCCTGAGAATTTAATTGAGTGCATTAATATGCTAAAAAATCCCCAAGCGGCAATGCACACCTTGCCCTTGGAAATAAGCAATGACCATGAAGATTATCCCTTTGATTTTGCGGATGTAAAAGGACAAATAGCTGCAAAGAGAGCCTTGGAAATTGCTGCCGCTGGTGGGCACAATATCTTACTTATTGGGCCTCCCGGTTGTGGAAAAACTATGCTTGCCAAGCGTCTTCCGAGTATTTTGCCACCGCTAACCTTTGAAGAAGCCTTAGAAGTTACCAAGATTTATAGCGTAGCAGGTAGGCTTAATAATCAGCAAGGTTTAATTCGCACCCGCCCATTTCGTGCGCCACACCATACCACAACCGATGCCGCCCTCATTGGCGGGCAAAGCATTCCACGACCTGGGGATGTTAGCCTAAGCCACCGTGGTGTCTTATTTTTGGATGAATTTCCTGAGTTTAGAAAATCTACTCTTGAGGTCTTACGCCAACCCCTTGAAGATGGTGTTGTATCCATTGATAGGTCTAAGCAATCTGTTGTATTTCCAGCAGCATGCATGCTTGTTGCGGCCATGAATCCTTGCCCTTGCGGCTATCATGGTGACCCAACTCATACTTGCACTTGTTCTGAACAACAGCTTGATAGATACAAGAGTAAGCTTTCAGGTCCATTGCTTGATCGCATTGATTTACATATTGAACTTGCCGCTGTGCCCTATGAAGAATTGCGCAACAAAGCTGAAAATGAAGGTAGTTCTGAGCACATTAGGCAAAGGGTGCTTGCTGCTCGCAATATTCAAAATAAGCGTTATGCTGGCACAAAGTGCGTGTGTAATGCGACCTTAAGTGCAGGATTGCAAGAAAAGCACTGTGAACTTGATGAACAAAGCCATGATATTTTGAAAAATATGGCACGATCCTTAGGACTTTCTGCACGCTCACTAACAAGAATTGTGCGTATTGCACGCACCATTGCTGACCTTGAGGCAAGTGC
>CAYJNE010000197.1:0-3293 GCA_964371345.1 uncultured Desulfovibrionaceae bacterium
GCACCGCCAAGGCTTGAGACTGCGTCCACATAAAACAGCGGTACATTATATTTCTTTTTTAGTGCGCCTAATTCATCCAAGGGGTTGAGCGTTCCCGACGGGGTTTCGCAATGCACTGCGGTAATCATGTGGGGTTTGAAGTTTGCAATGGTGGCTTCGATTTCTTCAAGATTGTTAATGGTTGAGTTGAAGGGGTGGTGTAGGGTTTGCACATCACAACCAAGGTTTGCTGCCATTTGTCCAATGCCTTCACCAAAAATTCCTGTAGAAATGGCTAAAACTCTATCCTTGGGCCTAAGGCAGCTTTTTAGCCCTGCCCATAGTGCGAGCATTCCTTCGCCGCTCATAATGACTACATCGTGGCTTGTTTCCATGCACTGAGCTAAAAGCTTACTTGTAGCAAAATATAGCGGTAAGAATTCTTCTTCATATTTGCAGGGGCCAGGGTCATTTGCCAAGGCATTGCGTATAAATTCTGGTACACTTACTGGCCCTGGGATCATAGAAATGGGAGTTGATGACATGATTTTTCCTGATGATAAATTATAGGTCGAGGTGTTCTACAAGATTGCTTTCTAAGGTGCGCCCAAGGAATAGGCTACCAATGCGGGCAAAGCGTTTAGTATCGTCAGTGGTGATAAAGTGGCAATGCCCGCCGCTGGCATTGCGGAGTAAGTTTTGTGCATTTAATTCTTCTTGCACGGCCTTGGCGGTGGTATCTGCTGAATCTACCAAGAAGACATCAGCACCCACTACGGATGCTAGGGCAGAGCGCAAGGGGGGAAAATGTGTGCAGCCAAGTAAGAGTGTGTCTGGTCGCGCGGAATTATTTTCAAAAATATGGCTAAGATAGCGTGCGGCAATGCCCTCAACCAATGGCCCGTCCATCCAGCCTTCTTCAGCCAATGGAACAAATAATGTGCAGGCTTGGCCTGTGACTTGTATTTCAGGCCGCAGGGCCGCAATGGCTTTTTGGTAGGCATGCCCATTAATGGTGCCTTCTGTGGCAATTACTGCAATATGACCGTTTTTGGTAGTCGCCACTGCTGCTGTTGCCCCTGGTTCAATAACGCCAATTACGGGTAAGGGGGCAAAGGCTTTGCGTAATGTGGGTAGGGCCGCCGCAGTTGCCGTATTGCAAGCAATAACAAGCATTTTGATGTCACGTTCTACCAGCTTTCCAGCGGCTTGTAAGGCATAATTGGTAACGGTTTCTGGGCTTTTTGTGCCATAGGGTAGTCTTGCCGTATCTCCAAGGTAGATTAAGTCCTCGTGGGGTAGGGTTTTGTGTATGGCATTGAGCACCGTGAGGCCGCCCACACCAGAATCAAAAACACCTATGGGCATATTTGCATCAGCCATTATTTTCCTCCAATAGCTCGTAGCTTGCCGCTGTGACAGGTGTGCGCAGATTATCAAGCACTCGCTCAAGTAAAATTCCTTCTCGGTTGGGCATATTATGCCCGAAAGTGGCGCGAATGCCCATACTCACAAATTGTACGGCTCTGTCCATGGCAAGGGGTAATGAGTCCCCAAGGAGTAAGCTACCTGTTAAAACAGAGGCAAAGCAATCGCCAGTTCCAGGGTAAAATGCGGGGATATAAGGACAATCTACTCTCCAAAAACGCCCTTGCTCGGCATGGTAGGCAACAGCAGAGGTAAAACCGTCCCTTTTGTTAATGGGGGCACTGGTGATGACGGCAACTTTTGGGCCCATTTCAGTTAAGCGTACAAGCCTTTCACGCACGTCATTTATGGTAATGCTTTCTGTGTATGGAATGTCTAAGAGCCAGCAAGCTTCGGAATGATTGGGGGTGATGCAGTCGGCATGCCCAACGAGAGAGCGCATGCGGGCCACCATTTCAGCGGTCATTGTGGGGTCAAGCTTGCCATTGTCGCCAAGTACGGGGTCAATTACAGCAAGTCCGTCCTTGGCTTTGCAATACTTTATGGTATCTTCCACAATATCCATTTGCCTTGGTGAGCCTAAAAAACCTGAATAAATACCTTCAAAAAATAAACCAAGCTTACGCCAATGCTCTAAAAATTTTGGCATTTCATCCACAAGGTCATGGAATGAAAAGTCCGTAAATTCAGTGGTATGAGTGGAGAGCACAGCCGTGGGCATGGGGCAAACTTGAATGCCCATAACTGAAAGAATGGGCATAACCACAGTGAGTGAGGTGCGCCCAAAGCCTGAGAGGTCGTGTATGGCTGCCACTCGTGGCACGGGTTGCTTCATTTTATTTAAGTCCCTTTAGTAAAGTGTCTAATTGCTTTGCTTCATCTTCATTTAAGAATGTGCTGTGTTCAGCTTGGGGGAATTTGCGTGTGCGCACATCTTTAGCATAATTTTGTATGGATTTAGTTATTACTTCACCCAAGTTGGCATATTTTTTAACAAATCTTGGCGTATGCCCAAGGTTTAGACCTAGCAAATCATGCCACACTAGCACTTGCCCGTCACAAGTATTGCCTGCGCCAATGCCTATGGTGGGTATGCTTACGGACTTGGTAATAAGGGTTGCAACTTCTTCAGGTACGCATTCAAGAGTTATGGAAAAGCACCCAGCATCTTCAAGGGCTTTGGCTTCATCGAGTAGCATGTATGCGGCGTGGGCTGTGCGGCCTTGGGTGCGGTATCCGCCAAGGGTTGCTATGCGTTGTGGGGTGAGGCCAAGATGCCCCATGACTGGAATACCAGCCCCTACGAGAGCTTTTATTTGTGGTAATATAGCCATGCCACCTTCCATTTTTACGGCTCTAGCTCCTCCCTTGGACATAAGTTTTCCTGCGTTACGCAGGGCACTTTGCACGCTATCTTCATAGGTCATAAAGGGCATATCACACACAACAAGGGCATGAGTTTTAGCGGTACTTACGGCCTTACAATGGTGGAGCATAGTTTTTAGTGTGACTTTAAGTGTATCCGCATAACCTAAGGTCACCATGCCCAAAGAATCACCCACAAGTATTATATCAACGCCTGCCGCATCTGCCAAAAGGGCAGAAGGGTAATCGTAAGCAGTGAGCATTACTAAAGGTTTTTCACCCTTTGTGTTTTGTATATGGACGCTTGTAAGTGTATTTTGTGTAGTTTGTGTGGACATATTAACTCCCTTTTTTATTGTACGTGCACAGAATGTATAATGCAAAAAAAAAAAGTGGGCAATTTTTTCCTAGCACCCTAAACAGTAGGAAAATTTTGCCGATAGGATATTTACAAGGCGGTATGTTTCACGGACGGAACTGCATGGTGCACCGCCTAAATGTCTGTCATTCAAGGAGGAATG
>CAYJNE010000198.1:0-3207 GCA_964371345.1 uncultured Desulfovibrionaceae bacterium
TGCCAGAAACTTGGCTAAAAACCTACTATAATTGGTTAGATAATATTCGTGACTGGTGCATTAGCCGTCAAATTTGGTGGGGCCATCGCATACCAGCTTGGACCTGTGCCGATTGTGGTGAGTTAATAGTTAGTGAAGAAGCACCAACTACTTGTAATAAATGCCAAAGCACTAAACTTATGCAAGATGAAGATGTGCTTGATACTTGGTTTTCCTCTGCCCTTTGGCCTTTCTCCACCATGGGTTGGCCTGACAAAACTCGTGAACTAAGCGAATTTTACCCCACGGCAGTGCTGGTAACTGGCTTTGATATTTTGTTTTTCTGGGTGGCTCGCATGATGATGATGGGCTTGCACTTTATGGATGAAGTGCCTTTCCACCATGTATATTTGCATGCCTTGGTGCGTGATGCCGAGGGGCGTAAGATGTCAAAATCCCTCGGAAACTCCATCAACCCCTTAGAAATGATTGACAAATACGGCTGTGATGCCATGCGTTTTACCCTAACCTCATTTGCAGCCATGGGCCGTGACATTCGCCTAGCTGAAGACCGCATTGAAGGCTACCGCCACTTTGTAAATAAGCTTTGGAATTCCGCACGCTTTGCCCTTATGAATTTGCCAGAAAATGCCCCAGAGGCCGTGAATTTAGGCGAAGTTAAAGGCCTGCACCATGAATGGATATTGCACCGCTTAGAAATATTTAAGATTGAAATGGACAAAGCCATTACGGAGTATCGCTTTAATGATGCGGCCCAAGGTGGCTATAAATTCCTTTGGGGTGAATTTTGCGACTGGTATCTTGAATTAATCAAGGCAGATATGCAAGACGAAGAACGTAAAGGCCCTGCCCAATATGTACTTTGGACAGTGCTTCGTGAAATGCTCACATTATTACACCCTATCATGCCCTTTGTAACAGCAGAAATTTGGCAAGCCCTACCAGGTGGTGCTGGCGAAGACCTTGCCACCATGCTCTACCCTGAACAGCGTAGCTCATGCATTAAACCTGAACAGGCAAAACGCATGGAGTTTGTGCAAGAAATCATCATAGCCGTACGCACCATTAGGGCGGAATTGAATATTAGCCCATCCCTAAAATTAAAAACCTTGGTGCAGCCAGTGGATGAAGCCCAAGCCGCACTTATTCAAGAGTGCTCACAAATGATTTGCACTCTTGCCCGCCTAGAAGAGCTTAATATTGACGCCAAGGCAGAAGCTCCCAAGGCTTGTGCCTCGCAAGTGGTGCAGGGTTGTCAGATAATAGTCCCACTTTCTGGTGCTGTGGACTTACAAGGAGAGCTAGCAAGGCTTGATAAAGAAATTGGTAAACTTGACAAAGACTTGCTTGCTACATCACATAAACTTGCCAATGAAAGCTTTGTCAGCCGTGCCCCAGCGGATGTTGTTCAAAGAGAAAGAGATAGACTAACTGAAATGGATGATGCAAAAAATAAGCTACTTGCTTTACGCCAGCGTTTTGCTGAAGCCACAGAGTAATAGGAGATATTATGTTTCAAACCATGACCTTGGGTCAAAAATGCTCCAAAAAAGAATATGAGAAGTTAGAAGAAGAATTACGCATCAAACTCTTTCAATTACAGCAAAAGTGCCATGAGCATAAAATAGCAGTACTTGTAACCATACTTGGCGTGGACGGCTCAGGGCGTGGCTCACTTGTAAATACTCTTTCATCTTGGCTTGATGCCAAAAAAATCAACAATCGCACTTTTTGGCGTACCACTGATGAAGAAAAAGACCGCCCAGACTCATGGAAATATTGGGTAAAATTGCCTGGTTATGGTGATTTTGGTATCTTTTTTGGCGGCTGGTATGATGAAACCATACGCAAAGCATCCTATGGCGATATTAGCGAGGATGAACTATTCAAAACCATGAATAAGCGTGTGAAAATGGAACGCACCCTTGCCAAAAATAACTATGCCATTGCCAAATTTTGGTTGCACCTAAGCGATGACGAGCACCAAAAACGCCGCGTAGCACGCCAAAAAGAACAAGGCAAATATCGCTTTACCCCCTATGATGTACGCAGTGAAAATAACTATCCAAACCTTATTGAAACTGTGTCCAAAACCATCACCATGACCGATAGGGACTTTGCCCCGTGGTATGTTATTGATGCCCATGATAAGAATTTCAAAATTATTTCTGTGGCCCGTGCCCTCATTAATAATTTGGAAAATGTTATTGCCATTCGCACAAGCATTGATGCGGCAGATTCACCAGAACCTCAACAAGATGAAAGCCAAATCACCGCCCTTGACCGTGTGGACTTAAGCCAAAGCCTTGAGCGTGATGAATACCGTAAAGAACTTAAAAAATTAAAAAATGAAATATACCAACTGAGCTACAAAGCCTATCATCGTGGCATATCCTCAACGCTTGTTTTTGAAGGTGGCGACGCTGGCGGAAAAGGTGGTGCTATAAGACGCATTAGTAGCAGTGTGGACTCACGCATTACCAGAATTATACCCATCAGTGCCCCCACAGATGAAGAACTTGCCCACCACTATTTATGGCGTTTTTGGCGGCATGTGCCATTATCTGGCTATGTGACCATTTATGATCGTTCATGGTACGGGCGTGTGCTGGTTGAACGTGTGGAAAAGTATGCCAAGTTTAATGAATGGCGTAGGTCCTATGCAGAGATTAATAATTTTGAAGAAGAACTAACCGAAGGCAAAAATATTTTGCTCAAATTCTGGATGCATATTTCACCAGAGGAGCAATTACGCCGCTTCAAAGAGCGTGAAGTTGTACCGTGGAAGAACTATAAAATCACCGATGAAGATTGGCGTAATCGCGAAAGAGCTGCCGACTACAGAATTGCCGCCGATGAAATGTTTATGCGTACAGATACAGAGTATGCTCCGTGGCATATAGTACCTGCTGAGTCCAAATACTTTGCTCGTATTTTTGTGCTAAAAACCTATCGTGATGCCCTTATTAAAGCCCTAGGCAAAGGCGAAGC
The DNA here is from genome assembly GCA_964371345.1 of uncultured Desulfovibrionaceae bacterium. GTDB lineage: Bacteria > Desulfobacterota > Desulfovibrionia > Desulfovibrionales > Desulfovibrionaceae > CAYJAD01. The sequence continues at coordinate 2,992 of CAYJNE010000198.1, forward strand.
CAAGGACAATAACGCCGCAAGCCTTAAAAGTGTTAAAAAAGTCATGAAGGAAAAAAAGAAAAACGGTAAAAAATAAACCTAGACTGTGGAGCATAATCTCTTAAATATATTGCTATTTTCTGTGGCGGCCTTGCTTGGTACATTTGCCCGCTTTGGCCTAAGCACAGTTTTGCAAAAGCTCATAAGCCAAAACTTCCCTTGGGGTATTTTTATTGT
>CAYJNE010000199.1:0-3179 GCA_964371345.1 uncultured Desulfovibrionaceae bacterium
CCTGGGGCCTACAGCTTAGGAGGCTGCCGCTCTATCCAACTGAGCTACGAGCGCGAAAATGTGGTTTGAAAGGGATTAGAAATTAAAAGAGATGTCCCCAGTGTCTCCGCCTGAGCGTTTTTCGTATTGCTGTCTTTTTTCTGCCTGCTCACGTTCGTGGCGTTCGTCTGGGGTTTCTTCTTCTAAAATGCGTAGAAAGGCTATGTGCTTTAGTGCTTTGTCATGCACATTATTTTCGGGGTTGATAATTTGCGCAGTGAGTAGGTGTTGTTCTGCGTCATTGTAGTTACCCATGTCCATGAGTACTCTAGCTGCGTTAAAGTGGGCGTGGTCGTCAGTGGGGGAAAGGGTAAGGGTGCGCTTGCAAAAGGCAAGGGCTTCTTCTAAGTGTTGTCCTTTGCGTAGTTGTGTACCAAAATCTGCAAACATATGCTTATGTTCTGGCACGATACCTTCTTCTACTTGGACGAGATTTTTTAGTGAAAGTAGGGTACTTTCATCCATACCTTCTCTGCGTACACGTCGCATGGCCTTTTTGAATTGGTCACGCATAGTGTTTTCAACATTTTCTGGGCTTAATATTTCTGCAAGTTTAGTTTTTGGTGCAACGGATTTTTGCCCAGGGGTGTGCTTCATGCCAGGCTCATAAGTGAACATGGACTTGAAGCTCATGGAATCAATGGTTTTTAAGAGGTCAATGGGGTTAAATGCTTTATCAAGTTTTTGAACGCTGTAGAGATTGTTTTTAGTCCATACGAAATAAAAAGTCTTGGAACCGCCATGTGCGGGGCGAGAATAAACTCCAAGAAATTTTTTATCCATTATAAACTCCTAAAACAAACTGGAAAACCATTATAATTTGCAGTGTGTTAATTAGCACTGTTAATCACCAATTAGCAAAGCTTTTATTGTTCGTCAAGAAAAGTATACTGAAATAAAAAACAAAACTTATCTTTTCGCAATTTTTATTTCAATAGTTGTTGGTTTAATGTTGTCTACTTTTTCAAAAAATCGTCAAAGTAGGCAATGGTCTTTTTTAAGCCTTCTTGCAAGGGAACTTTCGGCTCCCAGCCCAATTTTTCCTTGGCCAAAGTTATATCAGGGCGGCGTTGTTTCGGGTCATCGGCTGGTAGGTCAACATTAATAATTTTTGATTTGGTATTAACCATTTCTACAACTAGCTGTGCCAACTCACCAATGGTGAACTCGCCAGGATTACCCATGTTCATGGGGCCCGTGAAATCTGCAGGTGAAGCCATGAAGCGTATCATAAGTTCTATTAAATCATCAATATAACAGAAAGAGCGGGTTTGGCTTCCGTCACCATAAATAGTAATATCTTTGCCTTGCAGGGCTTGCACGATGAAGTTTGAGACCACACGCCCGTCATTGGGGTGCATGCGCGGGCCGTAAGTGTTGAATAATCGTCCGATTTTTATACTCATATCGTGTTGGCGTTCATAGGAGAAAAACAAAGTCTCGGCACAGCGTTTGCCTTCATCGTAGCAAGCACGTAAGCCAATGGGGTTTACATTGCCCCAATAGTCTTCTGTTTGCGGGTGCACGTTGGGGTCGCCATATACTTCTGATGTAGATGCGTGGAAAATGCGTGCACGCAAGCGTTTAGCAAGGCCAAGCATATTTAGAGCCCCATGTACGCAGGTTTTTACCGTGTGTATGGGGTCGTGTTGATAGTGTATGGGTGAGGCTGGACAAGCCAAATTATATATTTCGTCAACTTCTATATATAGTGGGAAGGTGATGTCGTGGCGTAGTAGCTCAAAATATTTATTATCGAGTAGGTGCTCGATATTTTGTCTTGCGCTGGTGAAAAAATTGTCCACACACACAACTTCATGCCCGTCGTTAAGTAAGCGTTCACAAAGGTGTGAACCCACAAAACCCGCTCCGCCTGTAACTAAAACACGTTTGCGTAAGTGCATATATTCTCCTTAAAATACTTAATGCTGAGAGGATTATACTCTTATTTTATGGCCTTGGCAAAGGCTGGGCCTGAATTTAAAATTATTTGCTCATCTACACAAAATGCCAGCCTAAAATGCCCAGCACAGCCAAAGCCACGCCCAGGTACGGCAAGGATATTTTGTTCGAGTAATTTATTTACAAAGGCCACATCGTCTCCGCCTGGTGCTTTGGGGAAGAAGTAAAACGCACCCTTAGGTATTTGGAATTCATAGCCTGCATCTTGCAAGACTTTTGCCATGGCATTACGTCTTTTTAGATAGATGCCCACATCCACTTGTGACCCAAGAGCCGCAACCATTAAGTGCTGCCCCACCACTGGCGGATTAACATAGCCTAAAATGCGGTTGGTGAGGATTAATGCATTCATAAGGGTTGGGCCTTCTTCCAGTAATGGGGAAATAATTACATAGCCCAAACGCTCACCTGGTAGTGAAAGATTTTTTGAAAAGGAGCTTACCACAACGGAGTAAGGGTAGAGTGGTAAAACCGAGGGAATTTCCACATTGTCAAAGGCTAAGAAGCGATATGGCTCATCAGCTACTAACCAAATGGGTTTGCCAAACTTTTCAGAACAACGTGTTAAAACATCAATAATACCTTGTACTTGTTCTTTTGTATAAACTACACCCGTGGGGTTGTTGGGCGAATTTATGAGTAGTACGCGGGTCTTTTCACCAATGGCGTTTTCCAGTGCTTCAAGGTCTGGGGCAAATGTATCTGCCATGGTGGGTACAGCCCTAAAGGTTGCGTTGTGGTTTTCGGCATAAAAACCGTATTCAACAAAATATGGAGCGAAGGAAAGCACTTCTTCACCAATATCTAAAACCGCACGGAAAAAGGCATTTAGCCCGCCCGCTGCGCCACAGCTTAAAAGCACGTGGTCGGCACTTAGGGATATTCCTTGCTCAAGGCTTAGGTGTTCGGCAAGTTTTTCTCTAGCCCAAGGGTAACCGCCATTGGACATATATCCGAAGGAGAAGGGCTCACCTGCATGTTCACAAAATTTACTAAGGCCCTTAGCCACAGCTGGAGGAGGTGGTAGGTCAGGGTTGCCGAGGCTAAAATCATATACATTATCCGCCCCAAATTTAGCTTTTAGTTGTGCACCTGCTTCAAACATGCGTCTAATCCATGATGCATTTTCCATATATCCAGCTACGCGCTTAGAAAGTAATGACATATCCTCTCCTCAT
>CAYJNE010000200.1:0-3176 GCA_964371345.1 uncultured Desulfovibrionaceae bacterium
CCCTTTTTTACATAAATGTCTATAATACCCTATGAGTTCAAAGCGACCGTCCATAAATCTATTATCCCCAGAATTACGCAACCAAATTGCCGCCGGCGAGGTGGTAGAGCGTCCAGCATCCGTACTCAAAGAGCTTGTGGAAAACGCCCTCGACGCCAAGGCCACACAAATTACCATTCAGCTTGAAAATGGCGGACAAAGCTTAATTAGAGTACAAGACAATGGCTACGGCATTGATAAGGATGAACTTGAACTAGCAGTCACCCGCCACGCCACCAGCAAAATACATAATCTTAATGACTTAATGTCCATATATTCATACGGATTTCGTGGTGAAGCCTTGCCAAGCATTGCCTCCGTTTCACGTTTTAGCATTACCTCTACCCTAAATGACGGGCAAAATAATTTAGGCCATTGTCTGCAAGTGGAATTTGGGCAAATTAAAAGTAGTACCCCTGCTTCACTGCCCAAGGGTACTGTGGTGGAAGTGCGTGACCTTTTTGCTAATATTCCTGCACGCTTAAAATTTCTAAAAAGCCCTAGCACCGAAAATAAAAAAGCTCAAGAATGGCTTGTACGCCTTGCCATTGCTCAAAATAAGGTGGGCTTTAACCTTAATATTGGCGGGCGTGAGGCCCTTAACCTTACCGCCGAGCAAAGTCTTGCCGAGCGTCTTAGCACCCTTTGGCCGCCTTTGATTATGGACTCCATGCGCCCCTTTGACAATACACATATGGACATACGCACCCACGGCATGGCCTCGCTACCCCATACCAGCCAACCCCGTGCCGATAGAATATTATTTTATGTCAATGGGCGTTCCATTCAAGATAAAACCCTACTTGCCGCCGTGCGTGAGGCCTATAAGGGCCGCCTAACCACAAAGGATTATCCGCAAGTAGTACTTTTTATTGAAATAAACCCCGAAGAAGTTGATATAAACGTACATCCTGCCAAGACTGAAATACGTTTTAGAGATAGCTCAACCATTTTTTCTGCAGTTAGGCGAGGCATACAAAGCATGCTTGAGGCAAGCGATGCCCCCATATTTGGTGCATCTGAAGTACAAGCAGGAATGGGCCAAGGCCCAAGCTTTCAGCCCACAGAGCCCTCCCGCCCCCAAGGTTTTTGGGGTAGGCTTGATGATGACTCCATAATGGGGCAAAGAAAAAAAGCTCCGCCCAAGGACATGGGTGGGGACATGGGAGGGGAAGACGGGAGCAGCACAGAGGCATACTCAATGCCGCCCACATCCGCCTTGCATGAAGATACAACAACCTTTGGCCCTTGCCTTGAAAGTAGTACCAGCTATGAAGCCTCGCCACCAAGAACTTACGAGCCAGTGCGCCCAATGGCATATGAAGCCCCTGCCCCACATGTGGCGGCAGACATTGGCAATATGCAGTATTGGGGGCAAATTGATAATACCTATTTGGTATTGCGCTCAGGGGAAGATTGCTTATTGCTACTTGACCAGCACGCCATGCACGAGCGTATTTTATTTGAGCGCATGCAAGCGGGATCACTAGCTGGTAATGGCCAAATTTTAGCCCTACCCGTAGAGCTTAGCTTGCACCCCTCTGAGGTAGAACGAGCCTTAACACTTCGTGCTTCTTTGGAAAAATTAGGTTTTGAGCTTGAGATTGACGGGCAAAACCTACTTATAAAAACTCTGCCCACCCTACTTGATAGGGCGGAGGCCAAGAATTTTTTACGTGAAGTCCTAGCTGGGCGAAAGGATGACCTTAACGCTCTACTCATTTCCTTTGCTTGCAAAGCATCCATTAAAGCTGGGCAAAAATTAACCATAGACGAAGCCTTGGGCCTTATTAAGCAGTGGCTTAACACCAAGGAGCGAGATTTCTGCCCGCACGGGCGGCCTTGCGTCTTAAGGCTTTCGTCCCATGAATTAGAAAAAATGTTTAAGAGAAAATAATATGCAAAACCATAATTCACCCAAACGCTGGCTTGTACTTTTAATAGCCATTTTAACATACACCATCGCCGTTTTTGACCGCATGAGCCCTGCTGTTATGGCCAATGACATCATGCTTGACCTTGGTGTAAATGCGGCCTTTATGGGCCTCTTGGCCTCGGCTTACTTTTACCCCTACGCTGTTTTGCAAATCCCAAGTGGTATTTTTGCGGATAAATATTCACCCCGCAAATTAGTCAGCATTGCCTTTGCCTTAACCTCCGTGGGCACGTTTTTATTTGCCATAGCCCCCAACGCTAGCATTGCTTTTACGGGGCGTTTGATTATTGGCATTGGTTGCTCCCTCATACTCATGCCCATTTATAGAACGCTATCCAATTGGTTTAGTCAAAAAGTATATATGGTTATTGTTAGCACAATATTGGCAGGTGCCACAGGCATGGCCGCAGCCCTTGCTGGAATACCGCTTTCCTTTTTTGTAGAAAATTTTGGCTGGCGCATGACTACCCAAGGCATAGCAATTATTTCTTTATTGGCAACGCTTTCTATATGGTTCTTTTTCAAAGACTATCCACCCAATAACACTCAAGAAACAGTAGAAAAACTACCCAAGATTGACGTACTACAATCCATAAAAATAATTTTAACTAAAAGAAATTTCTGGTTCCTAACCATTGCCTTTACATCCAACGCTTCAATTTTATTTGGTTTTATTGGCCTTTGGTCTGGCCTTTATTATACGCATGTGGCAGGGCTTACCCGCACAGAAATGAGCACACTACTTAGTATTGCCGCAAGTGCTACCATTGTTACACCCATTATTTTTGCAAGCATCGTGGCAAAGGTAAAATCTCGTAAAAAAGCCATTATATTCATCACGGCATTACTATTTTTGACCATGCTCTATTTATTTTTCCGCAATGGTAGCTTTGATAAGGTGGAAGCCTTTGCCTTTGGCATTAGCATGTCCATTATTATCACCGCCCCTGGGGGATTATATATGGTAGTTTCAAGGGAGATTTTCCCCAAAAATATCTCCAGCACAGCCAATGGACTGGCCTACTCTATTTGTATGCTTACTACGGCCTTATATCAACCCTTGGTGGGTTTTTTGCTCGACAATGCGGGCTACACAGATACACTCTCAGCACAAATGTTTATGCCCGTATGTTGGCTATATATCATAACTTCTGGCCTTGGTTTTGTGGCGGCACTGTGTATGCAAGAAAAGGATGACGTA
>CAYJNE010000201.1:0-3163 GCA_964371345.1 uncultured Desulfovibrionaceae bacterium
GGTGTTGATTTGCACATACCTCGGGGGAGCATTGTAACCCTCATTGGAGCCAATGGAGCTGGAAAAAGCAGTACAATTCGTTCCATTGCTGGCTTAAATAAGCATATTAGCGGTGAAATAGCATACTGCCGCCATGAAGACTCACCTGCCATATCATTGCTGGGCTCGCCTCCAGAAACCATGGTCAGGCACGGTATTTCGCTTTCCCCAGAAGGGCGGCGAATCTTACCTCACTTAACCGTTGAAGAAAATTTACAACTTGGTGCTTATAGCCGCAATGACGTAGAAGGCATAGCCGATGATATGGAGTGGGTTTATTCACTATTTCCAAGACTTAAAGAAAGGCTTTGGCAAAAAGGTGGTACCCTTTCTGGCGGTGAACAACAAATGCTTGCCGTGGGCCGTGCCCTAATGAGTAGACCAGATTTACTTATGCTGGACGAACCTTCCCTTGGCCTAGCACCACTTCTTGTAAAAGAAATATTTAATATCATTGCCAAAATAAATGCAGACGGCATGACAATTTTGCTGGTTGAACAAAATGCATTTGCGGCCCTTTCCATTGCTCATTATGCCTACATTCTTGAAGTTGGGCGTATTGTACTTGAAGGTACTGGCGAGGAACTCCTTGCTAATCCTAGGGTCAAGGAAGCCTATCTCGGCGGATAATGCGTTAAAAAAGCATCGTCTGCTTTTTTAGTAATATCATTGTTAGTCTTTCTTTATAAAATCTGCAATAACGTCAGCTATTAAGCTGTGCCCTTTGGCTGTGGGGTGTCCGTCCTTAGGAATGGATGTATCCTCATTGGGCCACTGTGGAATATGCGTGGCAAGGTCTATGGTAGTCATCCCTAGTTCATTATATTCCTGAGCTTTATTTGGTTTTTCAGGGCCAAGAATTATGGTTAAGGGTGCATGATATTTTTCTTTGCTCACTTGTGTGGCTTTAAGAATAATAGCATCGTTTAATTCGTTCATTTCTGCATGTTTCCACTTAAGTATATTTAACACTACTGTGTTGAAAAGATTACTTTTTTTCACTGTTTGCCATAGTTTGGTAAAAAACTCACTTTGGAGTGCAAAGTTTCCGTCTTGTATAACACCTTGGTCAGTTAGAATAAATCGTGGATCATTCATAGACCATTCTACAAGGCCAGCCACACGTCTGGGGTGGTCACTAAAGCTCCAAAAGAAAAACAATACTTTTTGATATTTATTTACAAAACTCTTTAATCTATCACTTTCTAGTAAAGCTAGGAATTGATGCGTTCCGTATCCACCCACAGCCATATTATAAACTTGATAGTTTGGCCCTAATAATTCTGCTACTTTATAGGGGAATTCTTGTGTATCACTTACCCCTATGCCGTCTGTCATGGAGCAACCAAAAAAGAAAATGCCTGTTGTGGCCTGGGGATTAAGGGGGGTGCTGCGGCGTCCATGTTCGTCTGTTGAATGTATTGTGTCGTATAAAAGTTCATCGTTAACAATTTTTTGCATCCTCAAAGAAAAGTTACTCTTATGCACAAATCCTAAAAGTTCATCTGGTGCGTACATGGTGGATTTTGTGCTTCCGTCATATAGCCTTATGGCGTCGTCTTTTCTAAGCTCTAAAAAAATCTCCAAGGTTAGGAGTGAAAAACATACAGTAAATAAAGATAGTAAGGTATATTGTAATATTTTTGCCTTTGTGGAAACAGACAATATAAAAAAGCAAAGGGCAAAAATGCCCAAAATCCATGCCATGGGTGATGAAACAATATACAAGGATACAGCAGCTATAACTATTGAAAATGTAATACAAATTATGAAAAATTTAAGGTAAGAATATTTTTTTTCTGACATATTTTTTCCTTACTTAAAACTAAAAGGTATCAATTTTGAGATAACAAAGGGGAACAATATTTTTTGTTGATTGCCATGTCAAGAGATGCGTGGTTCTAATTTTGTGAAGGATTTTTAGCAAGTTCTATTATATTTGTGGGGTGTAACTTGTTGCTGTGCTAAAATAATCATGAATGCGTTTGACTTCATGGGCATAATTTCGTAAAAGCTTCGCACGGTTTCTGTGTATAAAAATATTATTAAATTTAGGAGTTATCATGGCAAAATCAAAAGTGTTCTTTACTAATATGCGATGTAAAGTGGGTACCAGCCTACAAACGAAGCTAAAAAAGCTCATTACCAAGGCCGGTATTAATACTATGGACCTTGAAGGTAAATACACAGCCATTAAAATTCACTTTGGTGAGCCTGGTAACCTTTCTTTTTTGCGTCCTAATTTTTCTAAAACCGTAGTTGATGTTTTGCTAAAGCAAAAAGCTAAGCCATTTCTAACTGACTGTAATACCTTATATGTAGGCCGCCGTAAGGATGCTTTGGAGCATATTACTGCTGCTTACGAAAATGGCTACTCACCATTTTCCACTGGCTGTCACGTAATTATCGGCGATGGACTGAAAGGCACCGATGACGTGGAAATTCCGCTAAAGGGCACAACTTACTGTAAAACTGCACGCATTGGTCGTGCTGTTATGGATGCTGATGTATTTATTTCCTTAAATCACTTTAAGGGGCACGAATTAACAGGCTTTGGCGGTGCCATTAAAAATATCGGCATGGGTTGCGGAAGTCGTGCTGGTAAAATGCATATGCATAGTGACGGCAAGCCTACGGTTAATGATAATTGTCGTTCTTGCGGCGTATGTAAAACCTATTGCGCCCATGATGCCATTAGCTATGATAAAGAGAAAAAAGCTAAGATAAATCATAAAAAATGCGTTGGTTGCGGTCGCTGTATGGGTGTTTGTAACTTTGACTCCATTGATGCACCTTTTGATATGGACCCCAACGTACTTAACTGCCGCATGGCTGAATATGCCTTGGCTGTGGTGCAGGATAGGCCGCATTTTCATATTAGTATTGTAAACCAAGTGTCACCGTATTGCGATTGCCACGGCGAAAATGACGCCGCCGTTGTACCAGACATTGGTATGTTCGCAAGCTTTGACCCTGTTGCCCTTGACAGAGCTTGTATTGATGCCGTGAATGCTGCCCCTGCCATTGGCTCAAGCATGGTTGGTGATTGCGGTTGCAAGCATGGGCAAATTGGCGATCACTTCAAAGCCATTCACCCCATAACCGATTGGCGCAGCCAAATAAC
>CAYJNE010000202.1:0-3142 GCA_964371345.1 uncultured Desulfovibrionaceae bacterium
GTACGTGAGTGAAAATCCTTCTTATGCTCTTTAAAGTGACCAGTTAAATCCTCAATACGAGCAGTCAAAAGAGCAATCTGTACCTCTGGGGAGCCTGTATCACCTTCATGCTTAGCATGGGCATCAATAACAGACTTTTTTTGTTCAGCATTCATAACCACAGCAATTCTCCAATATGTTAAAGTGTGCGGGCAAATTTACCCTAATTCCAAAGTCCCCTAAGGATTTTCCAGCACAATTTTCCATGTACTTCATCTGCTTGAGCCAGTGCCAAGGGCTTTTCATCTACGCCTAACAGTATGGTCTTACTGCCTTTTTCAAATGCGTTCTGACCATGTAGGGCTCGAAAAGCAATGGGCATACCGTTCATAATTTGCTCTTGCTCCACATCGGTCAACTTAAGTTGTGACCAATGCGGCAAGGCGTCAGTTATGGGCATAACCCACCCTTGTAAACACTCTGGACTAGCACAAATAGCATCTAAGCCATGCGCTACATCAAGTCCAAAGGGGTGACTAAACTCTCGTGTAAGTTCTGTGAGCACGGCTCCGCACCCTAGACGCATCCCCAAGCTGTGGGCCAGAGAGCGTATGTAAGTGCCAGAACTACATTCTACACGAAAGTGTGCGTAGGGAAGGTCAATGCTTATGACTTCCGCACGCAAAATTTGTATATTTTTAACCTTTTTAGGGGTTTCTTTACCTAAACGAGCAAGCTTATATAATGGCTTACCCTCATGCTTTGCCGCAGAATATGGCGGAACTTCTTGGTCAATACTACCTTGCCAATCAAGTATTTCCGCACGCATGACATCTTCAGTAATATGTTGCCATGCACTTTCTGCAACAATATTTCCCTCGGCATCCCAAGTATCAGTTTGTTGCCCAATGCGCAAGCAACCTTTATATACCTTGGCACCATCGGACATAAGATGCCCTGAAATTTTTGTGGCATGGCCCAAAAGTACTAACAATACCCCAGAGGCCATGGGGTCAAGCGTGCCAGCATGACCAATTTTTTTTTGCCCAAGCCTTTTAATGGCACTTAAACATCGGGCCGATGTGGGGCCGTTTGGCTTATTTAGCACTAGCACCCCGTGCGCTTGTGGCACTTGAATTTTTTTGCCCTCGGGAAAATAGTTTTTTATGTCCATATACTAGTTACGTGATTAATTTTGAAAAAATTTACAACAATATAATCTAATCATGCGATGTTTAGCGCACGTATCAAGTTAGTATGGACTGCCGCGTCAGCCCTTATACTTCGGGCTTCCTCGCAGTGACATGGCTCTCAGCTAACGTCATTGCGAGGAGCCACGAGCAAAGCGAGAGGCTACGTGGCAATCCATTCCTTTAACATTTTTACTATTTCCCATTTTCATCAAGCCATTTATTCATGGCCTCTAAAATTACTTTGCCATTGGTGGCAAGGTCACCTTTAAGCATGGCACCTGCGGCGTTGCGATGTCCGCCCCCACCCAGTGGGGCAACCATGGCTTGAACATTTATTTCACCCGTGGAGCGTAGGCTTACCTTGCATTGCTTGGGGTTATCTTCTCTAAGCATGGCAACGGCTAAAACGCCACGCAATTGCCTTAAAAGTTCAACCAAGCCTTCTAAATCGTCTATGCGTGCATTATGGCGAGATAATTGCTCAAGCGATACTGTTGCAAGGGCAATACTACCACCACGCTCGATGCGAACGCTAGCCATAAGGTCTCCCCAAAGGCGCACACGGCCAAGTGTCCATGTATTATCCATACGGCTACGCACAGACGCAATATCAAGCCCTTGCTCTACTAAATATGATGCTAGTAGTAAGGATTTTGAGGATGTACTATCATAGCGGAAGCTACCCGTATCAGAACTTATGGCGGCGTATAGAGCTTCAGCAATATCACCACTTAGTGGTATATCAAGCTCGTTTAATATGGCCGCAACCATTTGGCCCGTGGCGGACATTTGCGTATCTACCCAATTATCAACACTGCCAAATTGAGGATTATCAATATGGTGGTCAATGCAAATGGAGGGGTAGGCTAGTATTTCGTCTTTAATTTCGCCAATGCGGTGGGCATCGCCACAATCAAGTACTACGGCAAGGTCTGGCTTAAAGCCTATGCCGTGCAAGGATTTATGTACAAGACTTGGCTTGGGTAGCCAGTCCATATAGTCAGGTATGCCAGAAACATTGCACATGGCAATGGTTTTGCCCTTTTGCTTAAGCCCATAGGCCAGAGCGTACATGGAGCCCACTGCATCGGCATCGGGGCTTTTGTGGCAACATAACAAGATGCGGTCATGCTCAAGCAAGAGCTTGGCAATGCCCTTGGCTGGTGCATACATCTCATGTGCAAATATATCTGTTTTTTCTAGCATAATTTTAACTGGTGGAATAAAATTCCAAATCACTATAAATCATTTCTTCTGGGCAGACTGCTTCCATCATGGAAAGGCATTTATCCATACGGCTTTGCAAATGGGCCTCAGCGTTAGAAACGGAGACCACAGCAAGGCGCAAACGTGAAAGCGAGTCCGCAGTGCCAGCCTCAGCAATGGCCACATTAAACTTATTGCGTACCTTTTGCTTAAGACTATTGGCCACGCGCCGCTTGCCCTTTAGGGAGTCATTACCATGCAGGGCATATTCCACTGTAAGCACAGCCATAAGCATGGATGTATTCCTATAATGTTGCGGCTTCTTCTATCATTTCAAATGCTTCTATAATGTCACCCACTTTGATGTCATTATAATTTTCAAGGCCGATGCCGCATTCATAGCCTTTTAGTACTTCTCTTGCGTCATCTTTGAAGCGTTTGAGTGAAGAAATCTTACCCGTATAAACAACCACACCGTCACGCAAGAGGCGCACACCTGCATTGCGTGTGACCTTACCGTCAGCCACGTGGCAACCAGCAATAACGCCGATTTTCGGCACACTAAAGGTGTCACGCACTTCGGCTTGACCGAGGTATTGCTCACGCTGAACGGGTGCAAGCATACCTTGCATGGCATTCGTAATATCGTCACCAAGCTTGTAGATAATGTCATAGAAGCGAATATCCACATTTTCTTGCTCGGCAATTTCTTTAATCTTAGCCGTTGGGCGCACGTTAAAGCCAATAATAATGGCTTGTGAGGC
>CAYJNE010000203.1:0-3132 GCA_964371345.1 uncultured Desulfovibrionaceae bacterium
TATTTCTAGCCACAGCCAACTGGCACAAAGAACATGGCATGCACTTTATGCGTGGGCCGCTAAGTCCATCTACCAACTATACTTGTGGCATGCTGGTCAGTGCCTTTGACCAAGCCCCAAGCCTGATGATGCCATGGAATTTTAGCTATTATCCAGAACTTACTGAAAGCTGGTTTATGACCAAGGAACAGGATCTTTTTGCCTATGGTTTTAATCGTGACACCATACAGGTTGCCCCTTGGATTACAGAGCAAATATCTGTAATAAAAGAACGAAACGAGTTTACAACTCGCACATCAAGCAAGGCAAGCTTAACCGAAGACATACATACAATGCTTGAAATTTATGGCGATAGCTGGGCAGAAAATTGGGCATTTACACCCATGCCCTTGGCCGAGGCAAAACGCCATGTACACACCCTAAAAAGTATACTTGACCCAGAATTTTTTGTCCTTTTCTATCATAAGGACAAACCTGCCGGTGGTATGCTTGCCCTTCCAGATATGAACCCTCTGCTAAAACGACTAAACGGTAAGCTTGGCATTGCCACGCCTTGGCATTTTTGGTGTACACGAAATGAGTTACGCAAACATTACCGCCTATTACTATTTGGTATACGCAAAGAATATAGGCTTATGGGTCTACCCATGCTGGTGCTTGATTTCATGCTTGAAAAAATAAAAAACAAATCACAACTAAGCACTGTTGAAGGCTCATGGTCACTGGAAAGCAATACAGCCATTAATGACCTCATCGAAGACTTTGGCGGTACACTTACAAAAAGATACCGCATATACCGACGGGAGCTTGATAATATATGCAATTAGAACATCTTACAGGTAAAAAAATTCTTATAACTGGTGCAACTGGTTTTGTGGGTAGTCATCTCTTAGACCTGCTCACTACCACTCAAGCCCAAATATCTTGCTTGGTGCGTGCGTCATCCAACCGCTCATGCCTACCGGACAACATACAAGTGCATGAGGCCAATTTGCAAACAGGTCAAGGACTTAGCGAAGCCTTAGTCGATAAAGATATTATCATACATCTAGCCTCACTACTCTTTGGCCTTGGCTGGCAAGATTATTTAGAAGCAAACTCCCTTGCCGCTGAAAATCTAGGCTCTGCCATAGCCAAACAAAATTGCATTAAGCGTGTTGTATATGTATCATCCCTTGCAGCCAGTGGACCTTGCGCCATCTCCCCCGGAATTAGCGACGTAGAACTAGCAAAACCCGTCTCGGCCTATGGCTGGTCAAAACTTATGTCCGAGCAAATTCTACACAAATACTGCCAACAAAAACTCGTAACCCTTCGACCACCCATCATATATGGTTCAAAAGACAAAGGGCTTCTCCCATACTTCAAAGCTGCCCAACAAGGGCTAATAATTACCCCCGGCTTTAATCGAAAATTTCCAGTATCTGCAATCCATGCTAAGGATATGGCCATGGCCATTGCTTGCGCCTTACAACCTCACGCCAACGGAATATACCACTGCAATGACGGCGCAGAACATACCATGCAAAGCATTGGGCTTAGCATTGCCAAAGCCCTTGGGCGCAATGCCAAATGCTACGGAATCCCCCTCGCCATCATGGGACCAACGGCAAGCCTCATGAGCCTTGGTGCAAGGATTTTACACTGCGGTGCAAAGCACATTACCCCCCTAAAATCACTAGCTCTACGCCCACCAGCATGGAATAGAGATAAATTTAGAGAAGCCCGCGAAGCTGGCTGGCTTTGCGACGGCACTCGCATCGCAAATGAGCTGGATTTTAAACCAAGCATCACCCTTGAACAAGGCCTACTTGAAGCAATTGAAGGCTACAAAGCTGCTGGCTGGTTAAAATAGTCGACCCTTGAAAACATAGTAAGACTTTAATATGTAATGATTTTTAATGCAAAGATATGATAGTAAAAGTGAGTTTTTAAAGGGACGGCTAACAAAATTTTTCTTTATGAAAAATTTTGCGCCACGTAAAATGAGCCAGAATTTACTTCTGGCGTCCCCGTAAGGGGCATTTGGAGTGAGCGTGCCTTTTTGAAAAACACGTGGAAACGTGTTTTTCAGGTTCGACTAAAGTAACAAAGGACAATTTATGAATATAGCAGCTTGCTTCAAGGCCTACGACGTGCGCGGAGCTTACCCCACACAATTAAACCCAACCCTTACATGGGCCATAGGTCAAGCCCTTGCCCATTTCCTAAGTCCAAAAACCGTTGTCATTGGGCGTGATTGTCGCCTATCAGGGCCTGCCCTGCGTGACGGACTTGTGCACGGACTATGTGCTTGCGGTATCCAAGTTACCGATATAGGTCTTTGCGGCACAGAAGAAATATATCATGCTACCTTCTCCCAAGGCTTTGATGCAGGCATCATGATAACCGGTAGCCACAACCCTCGCGATGATAATGGTCTAAAATTTGTGCGCAAAAATGCCATTCCCATAAGCTCCGACACAGGCCTATTTGAAATACGTGACAAGGCCCTTGCCCTCTACGCCAACGGGCAAAATACAATTAAAAAGCCCCATGAATTTACCAATCTCTATAAACAAGCGAGCTTTCGCAAAGAATATGTCAAATTTCTGGTAGATTATGTAAAAATTGACCCCCATAGCCAATTAAAAATTCATGCAGATGCTGGCAATGGTTGTGCTGGACTTGTACTTGAAGAACTCATCCCACACCTGCCATTTGAAATTAGCACCGCCAATACAACACCTGATGGCAACTTTCCCAATGGCATACCCAATCCACTTCTGCCAGAACGCCGCGCAGCAACTTCCCTAGCAGTGCTCAAAAATAAAGCTGATATTGGCATAGCTTGGGACGGTGATTTTGACCGCTGTTTCTTCTATGATGATAAAGGAAATTTTATCGAAGGCTATTACATTGTTGGACTCCTAGCCCAAAGCCTACTCAATGACTTCCCAAAATCTAAAATCATTCACGACCTACGCCTTATTTGGAATACTCAAGATATGGTAGAAAAAGCAGGCGGAACAAGCGTTAATTGTAAAGCAGGCCACGCCTTCATCAAGGAGAAAATGCGCGCAGAAGACGCCCTCTACGGTGGAGAAATGAGCGCGCATCACTATTTTCGAGATTTTGCCTACTGCGACTCTG
>CAYJNE010000204.1:0-3132 GCA_964371345.1 uncultured Desulfovibrionaceae bacterium
GACGTGCGGTGATAGCACCTTGCGGACAAATTTTTACGCAAGAATAGCATTCCCAACATGCATCTGGTTCTTGATTGTAGGCCTTCATTTCCTCTGGATCAAGAATCATGAGGTCATTGGGACAAATATACATACAGGCGGTCTTCTCGCCACCTTTACAGCCGTCGCACTTGGACGGATCGACAAAAGTCGGCATATGTATCCTCCAACTTTTTATAGTGTTAATGGAAATTCCAACCTAGTGGCAACACCCCACTGGCGGAGCCTAAAAAGGCAGGAAAATCCAGCCTTTTATTGTATCCACAGTGGCCGCACCAAAACTTAATGCTCATAGCAATAGAAAGCTATCAAATGGAGTTAGCTTTCGTCAAGTATTAAATGTAATTTTTTTCACAAGCTCGTTTTGTGAATAAAATTAGACACTATTTCAATCTGAAAAACACGATAGCACAAAAGGTATTTTGCGTCTAGTGCCAACGTGATTTTTTTTTGTGTTTTTTGCGTAAAAGTGGCAATGTTTTGATTTAACTTAGAACTTTTGGGTAATTATGTGGTATTTTGCATGGCATAAATAATGCACGCATTTTTATGGTGGTAAAATTTTCCTAATGGCTTGGAGGTATGTATGAATATCAATAGTATAGATGATAAAATTTATAGCATTGAAACTATTAATAAAAATCAAACCCAACGCCAAGAAAGTGGTATTTTTACCCTTGGTAGTAGAAATATGGGCCCTGATACCGTATCCATTTCCGATGAAGCCATTGCAAAATATCAGGCCATGCAAGTAAGCACTGAGCCTAGTACCTTTGACCCAAATTCCGTAAATGATAAAGCCATATCTGGTAAAATGGATGATGGCGAATTTTTAGCATTCTTACAATCGGATAACTTTGCAAAGGATGCTATGGCCTATGTTAAGGGAGTTGCTGTGGAAAATAAGGGTATGGAAGATGATGATGACCCACTTAATCAAGTTGCAAAAAATTTAGGCGGTGGCGATGCATCATCTGATGTTGCATCTAGTAATGCTGTTTTAAGCGGTGCATCCACTGAGGGACAAGAAAGTGGTACTGGAGGTTTTGCCAGTGGTAGTGAAAAATCTCGTGAAGAACTTGCCGCAGCCATAGTTAAAGCTAGGCAGGAGCTTGAAGATTTAACCACGGCTTATGAGGAAATCATGTCAGGCACAGGGGAAATGGAAGAAAAAATTCAATTGAGCGAACCTGTGCATGAGCAATTAGAGAGAAAAGCTGACGAATTGCAAAACCTAGAAGCACAAGCCAAAATGCAGGACATGCGAGCCAAAGGTATGCTTGAAACTGTGTAGATTGTACCAATCTTTATTTAATAGTATGACTGTCTGAATTGAAAAATACATGGACTTCCGCGTCACTACACTGCGTTACGTTCCTCGGAGTGACTTTCGCCTCGTTTAGGGTAGGCTTTGCCTGAGGGGACGTTGCTAAGGCTATAACTTTGTTTTCGCACGTTTTACCAGTCAGCGTCATTGCGAGGAATGTTAGTGACGTGGCAATCCATACTTTTCAAAATTTTTTAGAGCAAACCTCGCTCTTAATCGGAATTATAGGAATAAAAGGATAATACAGCATTTTATAACTTGCGTCCATATCATTTTCACGCTAGAAGCATTTAGCACACAAGACCTCTATATTATATGATACAACGAAGGTTATATGGATAATAACGAAAATACCCCAGCAGAACATACTCCAGAGCACTCTGTAGAGCGTAGCTCCGAACGCACTTTTGAGCGTAATTCTGAGCGTTCTTTTGACCGTAATCAAGATCGCCCCCATGGTAGCCCAATGAAGCGTCCCCCTTTGCGTGAAACCATTATGAATATGGATAAGGATATTTTAAAGCTACTGGCAAGACGATGTAATATCCTTGAAAAAATGAGTGCAAAGCACGGGCACCTTGACCCCAAGGAAGAAAAAACCTTACGCACCTCATGGGAAAAACAAGCAACACAAATGACCCGTGACCCTCGTGTTATCCAGCAACTATTTGCCCTTTTCCAAGAAATAGAATTTTCTGCCAAGCCTCAATTTGGCGATGAAAAGCGTGTATCATTTAACCTTGCACCCACCAAGGAAGCTCTTGATGTGACCATGCAAGCTCCGCTAGTTAGCCGCCGTAGTCGTTTATACCTTGCTTTGGCAGCCACTGCGGGGTCAGCCCTATATTTGCGCCCAGCCCTATTAAATGATTTTGAAATTGAATGCATAAAAATGTTCAATCAATGCGCTACTTCCCTCGCTTGGGAAGATGACGGTACCTTAAAAGCCAGAGAAGGCGGCGGTCTTTCATTGCCTGATAAAGTTATTTTTGTGGGTGATGATGCCTTAAATTTCTATTTGCTATTGGGCCACTATCTAGGCCAACCCACAAGGGCCAAATTTACTGGTGAATCCAGCCTTAAATTGGCAGATTTTACCACTTTACGCAATTTCTTGCCCCAAATGGGTGCCCGCCTTGTGAGTGCCATACCTGGTACCACGGGCTTTCCTTTGCGCATTGAATGCTCAGGCGTATTGCCCGATGAAGTGAATATCCCCGCTGATATTGACGGCGATGCTGTGCTTGGGCTTATTCTTGCTGCACCATTTTGGGAAAGGGCAGTTAGCTTTGACTTGAAAGAACATGCCAAGGCCGAAAGTATTATTGAAGAAGCCCTTAGCGTACTTGTGCCAAGCGGTGCCGCCATAAAAAGAGAAGGCAATATTGTACGTGTTAGCCCTGGTGGTGTGAGCACGCCTAAGGAGCCAATCTTGGGTATGGAAATGTCCCTTGCGGCTTACTTACTCGCCATGCCAGCTGTTAATGGTGGTAGGGTGCAATTAGACGGACTTTGGCCCAAATGCCCACTGGGAGATGATATAGTTAAAGTATTACAGCAAGGCGGAGTGAGCGTAAATGTGAGCTCTGGGAGCATTGTGTCCATGAATGACGAGCAGGGCAGTGCATCAGAAAAGTTAGATGCTTCAAGTTTTGACGGGCGTTTTACTCCCCTTGCCCTTGCTTTAGCCTTAATATCAGCCTTAAAGGGTGAGCAAGCGCATTTACCAACCTTATCCGAAAATGTGTCTATGGATGAAGTTCTTG
>CAYJNE010000205.1:0-3131 GCA_964371345.1 uncultured Desulfovibrionaceae bacterium
TATGAATAAACGTATCCCAGAACCATTAAGAGCTGTGGTTGAGCAGTTATCACGTTTGCCAGGGCTTGGGCCTAAGTCGGCCATGCGTGTGGCTATGGTTTTATTAAAGTGGCCTGAGTCTGAAACTCGGCGTCTTGGTAAGGCCATTCACGATTTGCGTGATAATTTGCATCTATGTTCCCGTTGTGGTGGCCTTACGGCTAGCAACCCTTGTGTGGTTTGTGCAGATACAAGCCGTGAGCAAGCTACCCTTTGCCTTGTGGCAGAGTGGGACAGTATGCTCACCCTTGAAGAGGGCGGCATCTACAACGGGCAATATCTTATCTTGGGTGGGCTTTTGCAATCTGGTAGCAGTGATACAGAAGGCCTTGACCTTGAAAAGCTCACCAGCCGCCTGCGTGAAGGGCAAATAAACGAGCTTGTACTTGGCCTTGGCACCACCGTTGAGGCTGACACCACAGGCTTTTACATCCGCAATCTTGTGCAAAAAAGCTTTCCGCATATCAAAATAACTCGCCTTGCCCAAGGTATACCCTTAGGCTCAGAAGTTAAGTTTATGGATAAGGAAACGCTACGCCAGTCTTTACAATTTCGCCAAGAGCTTTAATTTCTGCTTTGCAACCATAAAGGAAATTCATGGCCCTACAACAAAAATTAAATCTTAAAGAGCCGCCACTGTTTTTAATGGATGGCAATGCCTATATTTTTAGAGGCTTTTATTCCAACCGCCTACAACGCTCTGACGGTTTTCCCACCAATGCCATTTATGTGGTCACAAGAATTTTGCTACGCATTTTACGTGAGGAAAAACCCACCCATTTTGTTTTCTTTATGGACGGTAGGGGCAAGAATTTCCGCCATGAGTTATATCCACTTTATAAAGCCAACCGTGACGCAACACCAGAAGACCTTGTTCAACAATTAGAGCCTGTTAAACGTATGACTAAGCATTTGGGCTTGCACCTTGAAGTATCCTCTGGCTGTGAGGCGGACGATTGCATAGCCTCCCTTGCCAAGCGGCATTCCAAAGACCGCCCAGTGGTCATTATTGGTTCTGACAAAGACTTGCGCCAATGCCTTGGCCCCAATGTGTGGCTATGGGACCCTGCCAGTAAGGAAGAAAAATTACTCTCCGCCGACTCCTTTACTCAAGACACGGGCCTTACGCCAGACCAATGGCCAGATGTTCAAGCCCTTATTGGTGACAGTAGCGATAATATTCCTGGTGTTCCTGGCATTGGGCCAAAGACTGCGCAAAAAATATTTATGGATTTTGCATCATTAGAAGATATTCGAGACGGGCTTGACCGCCTCCCTCCAAAGCTTGAACAAAAAATAGCCCCCCATGTGGAGGATATGTTTTTATACCGCAAGCTAACAACGCTCAGTACCGACCAATGCCTAAATGTGCAAGAAGAAGATATGCGCATAAAGCCCATAATCGCTCAAGATTTCAGTGCGTTTTTGCAAGAGTTTGAGCTAACCTCACTTAGGCGTGAAGTAGAAAGCATGGTGCGCTCTGGCCTTTTGCAAGTGGAAGGAGACCAAGGTCAAACCCAGATTACACAGTCAAACTCCGCACCCACGCAGGATCAGGGAGAAACTGAGCCGAAAGCCAAAAAATCCGCATCAAAGCAAACGAGCCAAGCCCAAGCAAGCCTCTTTGGTTTAAGCGAAACTGTCATGCCCAAAGGCCCAATATTGCCTCAAAAATCTGATATATCTGATCTTCCCACCCTATCAGGGGCCTCAGTGTCATTACTTGCGGCATCATTTTATGAACGCCATGAGCAAGGCTTTGTACTAGGCATCAATGACAAAGAATGGCATCTAGACATTAGTAATGATTTAATAAAATTACTTGGTGAAGCAAAACATATTATCACACCCGATTTGAAAAGCCTTTTGCGTGGCAACAAAGCTTGGTATGACATAGCCTTTGAGCGTTGGTTTGATCTTGGCCTTGCTACTTACTTGCAAAGCCCCGAAGATAGGGATTATAGCTGGCCTCGCTTGGAAGCCCAATGGCGCACAAAATTGCATTTACAAAGTAGCTCGCCAAGCCACGTGGCCCTCAAAATGTGGGCCGACCTTACAAGCATACTTAGCAAACAAAACTTGGACAAATTATATTATGAATTAGAGCTACCCTTAATCCAAGTGCTTGCAAAAATGGAAGATATTGGCATTGCCGTTGATTTTGCCGCCTTCAAATTATTTTTAGAAGATGTGCAAAAGGAGCTTGATGCCCGCACCGAGGAAGTTTATTCCGCAACTGGCACTCGCTTTAACATTCGCTCTGCCCAACAATTGGGCGAGGTGCTATTTTCCACCTTAAAACTACCCACCGCAGGAAAAACCAAGGGGGGGCAACTCTCCACCGCCCAAGAAAAACTTGAAAAATTAGCTGGAAATCCCGTGGTTGACGCCGTGCTTGAGTTTAGAAAGCTTGAAAAATTGCGCTCAACCTACCTTGAGCCATTACCAAAACTAGCTGACTCTGAAGGGCGTATACACAGCAATTTTAACCAATTGGCAACAGCCACTGGCAGATTATCCTCAAGCAATCCCAATTTGCAAAATATTCCTGTGCGTGGGGCGTTGGGTAGGCGCATGCGCACTTGCTTTGTGCCCGCTGACGGGCATTTGCTAGTATCTGCCGACTATTCACAAATTGAATTACGAGTGCTTGCTCATATGTCTCAAGACCCCGTGCTTTTAGATGCTTTTGCCAAAGGCAAGGACATTCACACCAGCACTGCCGCCATAATATATGGACTTCAACAAGACCAAGTAAATGCAGATGAACGCCGCAATGCCAAAACCATTAACTTTGGCCTAATTTACGGCATGGGTGCGCAAAAACTCGCCCAAGAACTTGGCATAAGCACACCCAAAGCTAAGGAATTTATTGAAAATTATTTCAAACATCTTGGCAAATTAAAAGAATTTTACGACCAAGTGGAACAACAAGCCAAAGCCCAAAGTTATGTAACAACCATTGCAGGGCGCCGCCGCTTTTTGCCAGACATTCACTCAAGCCACGGGCAAAAATTCTCCCTAGCCAGACGCCAAGCTATAAATACAGTCATTCAAGGCTCTGCCGCAGATATTATAAAAATTGCCATGCT
>CAYJNE010000206.1:0-3105 GCA_964371345.1 uncultured Desulfovibrionaceae bacterium
GGCCAAGCCAAAACGTCTGCATCCATACCCTGCCCATAAACAAAAATATCGCCCCCGCCCGTTTGTAAATCCATAAGCAGGGCTTGCCTATCAAGCTCATCAAGCAAGGCTAAAGTACGCC
Source organism: uncultured Desulfovibrionaceae bacterium (assembly GCA_964371345.1). Lineage (GTDB taxonomy): Bacteria > Desulfobacterota > Desulfovibrionia > Desulfovibrionales > Desulfovibrionaceae > CAYJAD01. Next base: position 122 of record CAYJNE010000206.1, read on the forward strand.
GCAAAGCTGGAGTTAGCATAGGAAATTTGCGCCATTCTTCATTATCTGTACTAATTAAAGACGTTGGCCACTCAATGTCACTATCCTCTAGCGGCAAGGGTGGGCAAGAGCCAAGCACAAGCTTAAGCCCTTCCTTAAGGTCTAAGATAAGCCATGTTTCGGGGCTAGTTTCAGTAATATTATCCGTAGAGTTTGAACGAAAAAGTAATAATATTTGGCGGTTTATCCAGTTTACTGCACAAGAGGCAATACGCCTACCCGCACAATACTTGCGCATACGCATAATTTGCGCTGTGGGGGGTGCGGTGGCTGTGGGCCGATTTTTAGCTAAATAAAGAAATGGGTCACGCTTTGACGCTTTAAGTATGAGGTGTTGCTTGCATTTTTGGGCGTAGAACGTGAGTACAAAGACATGCTCGGCTGGAGATTGTATCTTCTCTAAGCGAGACCCCATAAGCACAGGGGTCAAAGCAAGGGCAAGGCGGCGGAAAACGTGCGCATCCATCACAAAAAACAAAGAAGGGTTGCGGTCATCATAAGACCATTATGAAAATAATAAAATTATACTATTCACCGCGCAAATGTTCATCTTCTTCTTGTCTGCTTTTGCAAGCAATGCAAAGACGAGTTACAGGGCGAGCATTAAGGCGTGGTACGCCAATATCATCGCCGCATTCTTCACACACACCGTATGTTCCGTCATCAATACGTTGCAGTGCAGCTTGAATTTTGCGAATTAACCTACGCTCCCGATCACGAATGCGTAAGGTAAAGGCCCTATCAGACTCAGCGGTTGCCCTGTCTGCAGGGTCAGCAAAAACTTCATTACTATCAGTTAACTCTTCAAGGGTAGAGTCACCCTTAAGTTGAGCTTCCTCAAGCATTTGTTGCAAAAGGTTGCGAAAATATTCAATATCTTTCTGTTCCATATATCCTCCGCTTAAAGCGTATTTGTAAATTCTATAATCTAGGGATACTACACTAGCATAAGCCATTTGTAAAGACATCATGCAACATCAGGCTACTAAAAGTTATCTACCTAGAAAAAGAAGATTAATTTCATAATCCTAGCTTGGCTCGGCTTTAAATTTTTTCACATCCACCCACTTGGGTTCGCCAAAGCGAGTATTGGTATCACGCATGGGCAACACTTCAACCTCATAAATTTGCTCGCCCTGCCTAACCCTCACAAAAACTGCCCCGCCACTGCGCACAGCCCGTGGCGCAAATGATGCCACAAAGCTTGCACTGTCTTTAATAATATCTATATTCCAATCGCTTACTTGCCTCCCCACGGCTCTGGGCCCAGCAAAATCTCGCAACCTAAACACAAGATCTTGAGGCTTTATTAAATGCTCAAGACGGGCATTACTTTCAGCATCACGCCCAATTGAAAGCCAATGCTCACCCTTGGCATCATGCGACCAATATTGCCGCCCAGTCTGGGCAAGTGTTAAGTCATTGGCGTCTGGATTTTTAATATGAATCAGAGCCTTAGCATAGCGGGATGCATTTTCTTGCTCAGCCAGGCGACATCCCCCAGCTGGAGTTGGTATATCTTCAATACCATAACGGGCCGCGAGGCTTAGCTGGTCTTTGCGTCCACGCCCAGATATGGCCCCAAGGCGACTTCTATCCACAAGGCCAGAAATCTCGGCCTTGGTGGGTTCAAGTAAACGGGCCGACAGTGGCCTTAAAAGTGCATCACTAAGCCCACTGTCACGGCGAATAATGTTTAAAGTATCACGGCGTTGAGACATGGGCCGCTGCCCTATTACCTCACCCGAAACAATGCAAGAAACATTATATTTTTGCATACATTCGCGGGCTTTATTGAGCATTAAAATCTTGCAATCCACACAAGGGTTAAGCCACTTTCCAAAGCCATGCTCAGGACGTGTGACTAGCATTTGTACAAAATCTTCACCCACATCCACAGCGTCCATATCAAGGGCATAGTTTTTTTGCCATTCGCAAAGCATATCCATTTTACCAAAAAACGGAGTTACAAAATGCAGGCATTTAACTTTAAGACCTTGTTCTTCAAGCATTTTCACCGCAAGAATACTATCAAGCCCACCAGAAAAAAGTGCTATGGCGTCATAATTTTTGTTCATCCCCATTTAATAAATGTCCTTTGGCCTTTGGGCAAGTGTTTTTATTATAGATTGTTGCTAACCCCCTTAAAGACGAAATGCCACAGTTTGCACACAATTTCCCCCCATGAATTACTTGCCAATGCGACCTAATTTTGCTAAATTTTAGGGCTTGTGATTAAGTGCATCTTGCCAAAAAATTTCAAGGCATTATATTAAACACAAACGAATTAACGTACATATATAACAAATATTTATAAATTAAATTTGGAGAATTATTATGGCCAAAAAATCCACCGCCTCTGCCGAAAATGCACGCAATGAAGCCCTAAGCACTGCCCTGCACGCCATTGAACGCAAATACGGCAAGGGTGCAGTCATGAAACTTTCTGACGATGCCCATGTCAATCTGCCTGTTATCCCAACGGGTTCCATTGGTCTTGACCTTGCCCTTGGCATTGGTGGCATACCTCGTGGGCGAGTTACGGAAATATATGGCCCTGAATCTTCTGGTAAAACAACATTAACCCTGCACGTAGTGGCAGAATGCCAAAAGCAAGGCGGAACTTGCGCCTTTATTGACGCAGAACACGCCTTGGACGTGTCCTATGCTCGCCGCCTTGGGGTTAACACAGACGAATTGCTAATTTCTCAGCCAGATTATGGTGAGCAAGCCCTTGAAATTGCTGACATGCTTGTACGCTCTGGTGCAGTTGACCTAGTGGTTATTGACTCCGTTGCGGCCCTTATTCCACAGGCTGAACTTGAAGGCACCATGGGTGAATCGCAAGTGGGCGGCCATGCCCGCCTTATGTCACACGCACTACGCAAACTCACAGGAACCATACATAAATCCCGCACCTCGGTGGTTTTTATTAACCAAATCCG
>CAYJNE010000207.1:0-3083 GCA_964371345.1 uncultured Desulfovibrionaceae bacterium
GGAAGCAGATGTAGTTTGAGTCGGTAAATCCGTCAAATAGGTCAAGGTCTGGGAAGTCCGGGCCTTGGCGATAGTCGAATTGTACCACTGCATCTTTAGCTGTTGTTGGTACTATACCAGTTGGTAAAACTACAGCGTCAACTTCTACGTCAAAGTCCATACCAAGTAGGGTGTTTTGACAAGTTACTTTAAGGGCTTCACCACTTTTTGCAATGCCTGTTACATCGGCCTTGGTCATCATGATGCCGAGGCGATCTTGGGCGTGCTTGTAGTAACGCTCGAGTAAGCCTTGTACTACCATATGCTTGTAAAGGATGAAGACTTGAGCGCCTTCATCACCGTCACAAACGGCATTGGCAAGGCGAAGTGCCGCAACGGAAGATACAGAATTTGAATAACTTAGGTGGCGAATGCTCTCTAAGTCTTCTTTAACAAAGCTTGCTTCTTCCTCACCTTCGGCAGCTGGTGCTGCAGGGGCTTCTGCGGGAGCTTCTTCTGTGGTTTCACCTTCAGATTTGCAAGTGCCACAACAAGCGGCCTTTGCTGCTTCTTCAGCAAGGGTTGTATCAAGTACAAATGCTACACGCTTGGGCTTAATTTTGCCTTCACGCAAAAGCTTACCAAATTCACCAGCATGGTATACGTTTGGCATACCATAACCCATAGGTGCTAGGTATTTACCAGCATCTAATGGTGTCCAACCAGTGGCAAGAACAACAGCACCAACGGCAATTTCAACATCGCCACTTGGGGTGCTAAGAGTTGCCATAAACTCACCTGGCTGACCAGAGAGTTTGGCTATGCTTGAGGTCATATGCACTGTGATTTTGGAATTAGCTTTAACTGCCGCAATTTTAGCTTCAAGGCCAGAGCTTTGTGGCTCAGTCCAAGGGGCTTTTAGCGGAGTAGCATTGGGGATGTTGTTAACATGACCGCCAAGGGCATCTGTTTTTTCAACAAGCACCACTTCATAATCAGCGGCGGCAAGTTGCATGGCAGATGTTAGGCCAGTCCAGCCACCACCAAGCACAAGCACACGCTTCACACCTTCAGCGGTGGAAGGTTCTGGCTTTTCAGCTTTTTGGAGCTTAACAACACCCATGTTTACATAGTCAAGAGCCATTTGACAAAGTAGCTCTGGAGCTGTGTGTGACAAAGGTGAACCGTCAGGGTTTTTATAGGCAAGCACGCATTGCTCACGCAAGTTAACACGCTCAACCATGACCTCACCAAATGAGTATATTGCGGTGTCATTTCTGGGTGTTGTACCACAAATGAGTACGCCATCAAGCTCATTGGCTGCAATGTCGTTTTGAATATCAGCAACGGCATTTGCTAGCACAGGATAAGACTTTACCACTGGGGTAAGGTCACCCCATTTACTGCTAACAGCGGCGACCATGTCGTCCACAGGGACTCCGCCACCGATGTTTTGCACATCAAAATATACACCTATTTTTGTGGCCATGCCTAGCTACCCCCTTTAACCGTTTGTACTGCCTTCATGGCAGCAGAGGTTCCAGATTGTGCAGACCGCATGACATCAAGAGGCATCTGTGCGCAACCGGCAGTAAAGATGCCTGCTTCTTCACCGTTTATGACAAAGCCGTCTTCATCAACAGCAACAGGAAGTGGTAACTTCTCGCCCGCTAAGGACGGTTGCATACCAGTTGCAAGAACAGCCATATCATAGGTTAAGGTCAGCTTTTCACCACGTACGGCGTCTTCCACAACTAACTCAACATTGCCATTTTCAAGAGCTTTTGCATCAGCAACCTTACCCTTAACGAATTTCACGTTGGGGAAGGCTTGCACCTTTTCAAGCACTTTCATGTAGCGGCCTGGGGTGCGTAAGTCTATGTAGAAAATGGTAATTTGTACGTCTGGATTTTGCTCGGCAAGGTATTGAGCTTGCTTGAGCGAGGCCATACAGCAAATATATGAACAATAATTTAGGTGATTTTGGTCACGAGAACCAGCACATTGCACAAAGGCCACATTTTGAGGGGCACGTCCGTCACTTGGGCGAACGATTTTACCGTCAGTTGGGCCAAAGGGCGAGGCAAGGCGTTCTAATTGCATATTGGATACGCAGTTAGCAATTGTGCCACCACCAAGGTTTGTGAGCTTTGCCATGTCATAAGGCTTCCAGCCAGTGGCAATGACAACGGAGCCCACTTCTAAATCGATGGTTTTTTCTTTTTCTTCCATGTCAAGGAATTGCTGACCGCTGACCTTGGCACTATCTGCTTTAGAAAGTGTTGCAGGGTCAAGGACGTAACGTCCTGGGTATGCAAAGGGCATGGAGCGATAAAGAGCTTTGCGCTTTGAAAGACCAAAGTCAAATTCGTTAGAGGTTTCACCTTCCAAGGTAGATTCTAACAATGAAAAATCAACATTATACGGTGCTGTGTAGCGTGGTTTAACGTTAATTTTTACAGTGTAGTTATTTTTCTGTCCTTTAAGTTCTACAACCTCGGCCAAGGTAAAGAACTTGATGCGCGGATTCTTCCTGATGCGTTGGAATTGAATTTCCAAACCGCAGGAGGGGGGACAGAGTTTAGGAAAGTACTTGTTGAGTTGCGCCACTCTACCGCCAAGAAAGGGGCTTTTTTCTACAATGTAGACTTGATAGCCCAGTTCCGCCGCTTCTATGGCAGCCGTAAGACCGGAAAAGCCGCCACCAACGACGAGGATGGAGTTGGACATCCGTAATATCCTCCCTGCGTTAGATTCTCACACTGATTTTGACACTTGGCATGAATACAATGACAATCCATATTTATGGAGCGTGTATCACGCCCCGTGTCTGAAATCAGCGTGGAAGAAAAAAGGTGACCCACAAAAATGGTCACCCCCAAAATCGCTGTTTACTTTTTGCCCCACCGCTAAACTATTAGCAGTGCAAACGCTTCAAGGGGGCTTTAGTATGGGGATGCCCCCTCCTTGTAGGTGGAGGCATCCCGTACTCAACCTGACTAGTCAGGAATGATTTGATAATAAGGCTTCTTGAACAACTTGGTTTCACCAGTTGCAGGATCGTACTTTGAGTTAACAAAGCACTTCCACTTACCGTCGTCAAG
>CAYJNE010000208.1:0-3072 GCA_964371345.1 uncultured Desulfovibrionaceae bacterium
TTCCCCTCCTAAAATTTCATGTTTCATTGCATCTCACAGTTTTTGAACAGACTAAGTGACGATTAATCACATATCCTCATTCCCATAGGGAATGAGGCGTTAAAGTTTTTTTTGGAAGGGGCTTGGGGGAAACTCTTTTTTGTTCACAAAAAAGGTTTCCCCCAAACCTATAAAAAAATCAGTGTTTCACTGGGAAGGTAATAAATGTCTGTGTTTCGTTGGCGTTTAATTGTAGCAGTATTTGTATTTGTTTTAAGCCTTATATATGTACTGCCTAGTATTCCGTTTATACAAAAATCCGCTTTGGGCGACTTATTGCCCAAGGCCGCCATTAACTTAGGGCTTGACCTTAAGGGCGGCATACACCTTACTCTTGAGGTGGATGTGGAAAAGGCTGTCACCAACTCTCTTGCTCAACTAGGCCAAGACCTTAGGGCCGATGCGCAGGACGAAGGCATTAGTGTTTTGCGTCCACGCATGCTAAATGCCACAACACTTGAATTTATTTTGGTGAAGGCAAGCCAAGAGGCAGAGCTTAAAAAATTACTTGAAGAGCGATACACCAATATTGAAATTGTAAACACCACTCCCACTGAGAGTGGTCAAGTGTATGCTGTAACTCTAACGCCTGAATCCAAAAAAATTGTGGAAGACATGGCGCAAGAGCAAGCCTTGCGTACCATACGCAACCGTATAGACCAATTTGGCGTTGCCGAGCCAGACATTCGCAAGCAAGCCGATTACCGCATTCAAATTCAGCTCCCAGGTATTTCTGACCCACGCCGTGCCGTGCAACTTATTGGTCAAACTGCATTGCTTGAATTTCACATTGTGCGTGAAGATGTGGACCCAAACCAAGCCGTATTACCAGCGGGTGTGATTAGCTTACCCATGGTGGAGAGTGACGCCCAAGGTAATAAGACCGAAAGCACTGTGCGCATAGCTTTGGAGCGTGATGCCGTGCTAACTGGTGAGGATGTTGTGGATGCTCGCCCAGGCTTTGACCAAATGAACCAAGCCTATGTACTCCTTAATTTTAACAATCGTGGTGCCGCCATTTTTGACCGTATAACTGGTGAAAATGTGGGTAAGCGCATGGCCATTGTGCTTGACAAAAAAGTCTACTCTGCACCTAATATTAATGAGCGTATTTCTGGCGGTAGAGCCAGTATTTCAGGCCAATTTACCACTGACGAAGCGCAGGATTTAGCCTTGGTGCTTCGTGCTGGTTCCCTGCCTGCTCCTGTAATAATCCTTGAAGAACGCACCGTTGGCCCGTCCCTTGGGCAAGAGTCCATTGATAGCGGCATTCGTGCTGCCACCGTGGGTGCTCTGGCGGTTATTATTTTCATGGCAGTTTACTATGGCCTAAGCGGCCTCATTGCCAATGGAATGCTCATATTTACCATGACCATGGTGCTTGCGGGCATGGCAGCTTTTGGAGCCACTTTAACGCTACCAGGCATTGCTGGTATTGTGTTAACCATTGGTATGGCAGTTGATGCTAACGTACTGATATTTGAGCGTATTCGTGAAGAAATGCGTAGAGGTTTAACCTCGCTTGCGGCGGTCAATGCTGGTTTTGAGCGGGCCTCGCTCTCCATTATTGACTCAAACCTAACCACTATTATTGCCACAGTTATTCTGTATCAATTTGGTACAGGGCCTGTGCGTGGTTTTGCGGTAACGTTGTCGCTTGGTATTTTGGCATCAATGTTTACAGCCATTGTGGTTTCTCGTGGTATTTTTGAATTTTGGGCCCGCAAAGCCGGTGCAAAACAAATTAGCATTTAAGGATATATTATGGGTTTTTCCTTTATTAAACCAAATACAAATATCGACTTTGTGGGCAAAAGGCGTTTTGCTTACATTGTGTCTATCATATTTATATTAGTGGGCTTTGGCTTTATGGCCATGCAAGGCGGCCCCAAGCTTGGCATTGACTTTGCGGGCGGGGTTATTGTGCAGGTAAAATTTGAAAAACCTGTGGATGACAACGTTTTGAAAGAAAGCCTTGATATTGAAGCACTTCCTGGCATTTCTACCCAACGCTTTGGCGATGGTGGGCGCGATTATTTATTACGATTTTCAACCCTTGATGCCAATGCCATGGAGCTGCGTGACACGGTGGAAAAAACTTTAGCCAAAGATTTTCCTGATAATAAAGTCAGCATTGAACGCCTTGAGCAAGTGGGGCCAAAGGTTGGTAATGACTTAACCAACAAAGCTCTTGAGGCCATGTATTATGCTACTTTGCTCATTGCTGTATATATTTCAGGCCGATTTGAGCAACGCTGGATGACTGCGGCTGTAATGACGGTAGTACTTTGGGGCGGCATGTATGGCATGACTTATACTGGCCTTGGTATGGGCTGGCTTGTGCTGGCGGCTCTTGGTTTGACCATTGCTACTTGTTGGAAATTGCGGCTTAATTTTGCACTGGGAGCCGTGGTTGGGCTTTTGCATGACGTAGCCATTACCCTTGGGCTACTGGCAATCATGGGGCGTGAAATTGACCTCAATGTGGTTGCGGCCCTGCTAACCCTTGTGGGTTACTCCTTAAATGACACCATTATTGTGTATGACCGTGTGCGTGAAAACCTAAAATCCATGCGCACCAAGACTTTACCAGAGATTATCAATGCTAGTGTTAACCAAACCCTGAGCCGTACTATTTTAACCAGCGGCACAACACTTGCGGCAACTGTGGCTCTGTTTGTACTAGGTGGTGGGGTAATTCATGACTTCGCGCTAACCATGATCATTGGCGTTGTGGTGGGTACATTTTCTTCTGTATATGTATCCTCAGCCCTACTCATGGCCCTAGGTGATACAGAATCCTACACCCGTGAAGAGGAAGAAGAAAATTATGAAAAACCAGGCGAACATGGAATGGTTTAAATAAAAGAAAATATCAAACAACAAAGGCCGCTTCATATGAAGCGGCCTTTGTTGTTTAATTAGACTAAGGTATTTACAACCTTTTTTCTAAATAAAAAACATAAAACATTTTAAGAGTACTTCTTGTCTTTCTCAATAAAACCTAGTTGCAACAGATGTGCGGTAGAAACA
>CAYJNE010000209.1:0-3018 GCA_964371345.1 uncultured Desulfovibrionaceae bacterium
AACAAAAAAGCCGCCAATGTCAGCATTGGCGGCTTTAATATTGATAATTTTAATTTTTTATTATTCTTCAGTGGCGGTGGGTGTTGGTTTTGCAGGTTCGCAACCTTCCTCACGTTCTTTTATGAGGGCCAAAGCTCGTTTGGCAAGGTAGGTTACTTCTGGTTTTGATATTTGGTCATCAGCACCCACGGCTTCACCCTTGTGGCGCAATTTATCTGTAATAAGAGAAGAAAACAACAATACAGGCAACTTAGAAAGCACAGGATCTTCCTTAATGCGCTTTGTTAAGTTGTGTCCGTCCATCATTGGCATCTCAATGTCAGAAACCACCACATTCACAAATTCATTGAGGGGGCGGCCTTCTTCTTCCGCTCTTTGCTTGAGTAATTGCAAGCGTTCCCATGCAGCGGCGCCATGTTCTGTCACTTCTACCTCAAAGTTTGCCTTCTCCAAAAGGTCACGCAACATTTCACGAATGAGGGCAGAATCGTCAGCAATTAAAGCTTTGTATTTATGAGACAAATCAATATCATCACCAAGATCATCAAGGCGTAAAGTAAGGGCTGGATTAAGGTTTGCAACAATTTTTTCCAAATCAAGCAAGAATACAATGCGCTCCTCAAGTCTTACCACACCAATAACGGTATAGTTTGAAACCTTGGATACATATGCACTTGGTGCTTCCACCTCTTCCCACGAAATGCGGTGAATACGGTTAACGCCAGACACCATAAAAGCAGTGGTTACGGAGTTAAATTCTGTAACAATGGTCTTAGGGTCTTCTTCAATATCGGCATGAACTTTACCAAGCCACATGGTAAGATCCACAAGCGGAATAATTTGCGAACGCAAATTAAAAGCCCCAAGCACACAAGGATGTTGAACTTCTGGCAATTCCGTAACCTTAGGCATACGAATAATCTCAAGTACCTTAGCTACGTTAACGCCATAATAACCACGATAGGGTTCTTCAAGTTCAGTGCCATCTTCAGCGAAGTTTTTCTCTTCTATGAAAAACTCAACAATTTCAAGCTCATTTGTTCCAGCTTCAAGCAATATATTATTTGACATAAACTATCCCCTCTTGGGTGGTATAGATATCTGCTATAATTTCCTGCAAATTATATAAATATTATGACTATTTTGTCAATCTATGACTTAGCGTCCAAAAAATCATGCACAGCATCAATAAGACTTTTCGGCGTAGATGCGCCAGCCGTTAGGCCTACCGTGCATATTTTATTAAAATTTTCATTTTTTAATTCTGAAACTGTTTCCACATGCCATGTAGGAACACCCTTTGAGGCCGCAACATCCACCAGTCTACGGGTATTTCCGCTATCCTTACCGCCCACCACCACAACGCCGTCAACTTCTGACGCTATGCTCAATACTTCTGACTGCCTTTCGGATGTGGCATCACATATTGTTGATAATATGGGTATGTTGCCAATTCGTTCACTCAAATATTTTTCTATTTGTGCAAAAATCTTTTTATCTTGCGTTGTTTGTGAGGCCAAAACATAAGTTCCCTGCGCAAGAAGTTCTAAATTCTGCAATTGTTCAAGCGAATCAAATACATATGCATCATTATGCGCATAAGATACAAGGCCCCGCACTTCGGGGTGGTCAACCTCGCCAAAAAGTAGCAAGACAGAACCATTCTTGGTGGCCTTAGCAATGGATAGTTGGGCCTTTTTCACCTTGGGGCAAGTGGCATCCACCAATGTAGCCCCAGATGCTTTTAATAAATCTTCATCCTGCTTAGGAATGCCATGCGCTCTAATAATCACACAGTCATCAGAAACTACCTCATTTATATGAAAAATGCAATGCACACCTTGTGTTGCATAATGTTCAAGCACTTGCGGATTATGAATAATGGGCCCAAAAGTACAAATGCGTCCACTCACTTTACCTTCAATGGCCTCATCAAGCTTGCGTAACGCTAGAGCCACACCCATACAAAATCCAGCGGTTTTAGCACGAATAACCTTCATTATGACGCCTCACACCTTTCTAAAAATTTCTCCAAAATCTCATCCAAATGTTCAAAACTCTCACACGTAGCCAAAGCCTGACGCAAAAGCCGCACCCCGTGAAAATGATGTACATAACGAGGCACAAAGGTGCGCATTTTTAATAAACCCACTCTGGGTGAGCCATATGTGCGAGCAAGTTCCATATGCCTACGAATCATAACCAAAAGCCCGTGCGGAGTTAATTTGACGTAAGGTTCTTTATTCCAAAGTGCCGTATGCTCTGCAAATACTGAAGGGTTTTGCATGGCCCCTCGTGCATACATCACCCCTTGAGCCTTGGTTTGCTCTAAACAATTAATACCGTCTTCTGCTGAAAAAAGATCCCCGCTGGCCATAAGTGGGATTTCTAACATATTATTTAATGTTTCCAAAGCTGGCCAATGTGCCGTGCCACCAAAACCTTGGCGTGCAGTGCGCGGGTGCAAAGTAACCCACCCTGCGCCAAGCTCTTGCAAGCGTAAAGGTAGCTCCTGCCACACATGGCTATTATCATCCCAGCCAAGGCGAATCTTAAAACCCATGCACCCAGGCCCAGCAATATTTATCATGGCCTTAGCAATTTTAAGGCTGTGCTCCATGTCCTTAAGTAGAGCAGAACCTGAGCCACTGCGGTTAACCTTGGGTACGGAGCAACCCATATTCAAATCAAAATAGCAAAATCCTTGCTCAAGTAAATAAGTAAGGGCTTTTTCTAAGCTTTCAACATCACTGCCGAAAAGTTGCACCACCAAGGGGCTATCTTCGGCTATGGTCTGTAAAAGCTCTTTTGTTCCAGGGCTATTATACATAAGTCCCTTGGAACTCACCATTTCCGTGCACGCCACTTGCGCGCCGTATTCTCGACATAATAACCTAAATGGTAAGTCGGAATAGCCAGCAAGCGGGGCAAGCCATGGGCTTTGTGGGGCAATGGGCAATTTGTTCATGTGATTTCCTTGTGAAAGCAATATGTGTTCTAGCAAGCAAGGTCAAGTAT
>CAYJNE010000210.1:0-2969 GCA_964371345.1 uncultured Desulfovibrionaceae bacterium
GATATTACCACTGGTGCTGGTAATGACATTGAGCGTGTGACCCGCACAGCCAGAAAAATGGTTTGTGAGTGGGGCATGAGTGATGCCATTGGGCCTCTTGCCATTGGTGAAACTGGTGAGGAAGTATTCATCGGTCGTGAATGGGTGCAAAATAAAAACTTTAGTGAAGATACAGCCCGCCTTGTGGATGCTGAGGTAAAAAGTGTGGTGGAAACGGCACGCAATACTTGCCGTGAGCTTTTGCAGGATAATATTAAATATTTACACGCCATTGCTGAGGCCTTACTTGAGCGTGAGACCATTAGTGGCGATGATATTAACCTTATTATGGAAGATAAACCCTTGCCGCCACCTGATATAAAGGAAACAAAAGACACAAAAAATCAGGGAGAGGCTGAAAAACCTGCACAAGATAAGCAAAGTACAGATAGTGGAGTAGACAGCGAGCAAGACTTCTTACTTGAAGCGGAAGATGAGCAAACTCAACCCACGCAGGATGAACAAAAGTCCGTAGATGATAAGCAGGAGAAAGACGATGCTCACAAAGGAACATAGTGGCATCTGGACTTTGCGTGACGGCGAATCATTTACCATGAATCCCTTTGGGGTTATGGGTATTGTTAATCTTACGCCAGATTCTTTTTATGATCAGGGCCAACACCTTGGCCCTGAAAACAGCCTTAAACATGCCAAGTCTTTATGGCAGGAAGGTGCACATATTCTTGATTTAGGTGCAGAATCCACCCGCCCAGGGGCGACACCTGTAAGTGCTGAGGATGAGATTAACCGCCTCATGCCTGTGCTTACTCCGCTTATGGAAGAAATTAATCTTGCCAAAAATAGTCAAGATGCCCCCGCCCCGCCCTTTATCTCCATTGACACATATCATGCAGAAACAGCTAAAACTGCGCTTCATGCTGGGGCACATATCATTAACGATATTTCTGCTTGCACATTTGAGCCTGAACTTTTGGAAGTTGTGGTTCACTATAAGCCGGGTTATGTGCTTATGCATAGCACTGGTCGCCCTCAAACCATGCAGGACAATATTATAAATGATAATATTGTGGATAATATTCGCCTTTTCTTTGAATTTCAGTTGCATCGTTTAACTTCGGCTGGTTTGCCCGAGTCAAATATTGTACTTGACCTTGGCATTGGCTTTGGCAAAACGTTTGAACAAAATATGGAATTACTACACAATATTCATAAGTTTCAGCAATTAGGTTTCCCCATTTTGATTGCTATTTCCATGAAGTCATTTTTACATACATTTTTGAAGTTAGATGAAGATGATTTTGAATCCAGAGCAAAGGCCACACAAACTATGACTAGCACCTTTGCCACACAAGGATTTTGCTTACATCGTGTGCATCATGTGGCTGATACCTTACGCACTTTACGCATAGTGCAAAATTTTTAGGTTTTGGTTTTAATGGAAGCTTTATTACAACATATTCATTTTTCTGGATTTGACTGGCGTGATGCTTTGGACATCTTCTTTATTACCGTCCTTCTATATAAATCAATACAAATGCTCAAAGGTACTCAAGGTTTAGCTGTATTGCTTGGCCTTGGGCTTGTGATGTTGCTTTATGGGCTTTCCATGACTTTGGGTCTATATTCCACCTCATGGGTTTTACAAAATATTGTAGGTTCGCTATTTCTTGTAATAATTGTACTTTTTCAAAAAGATATTCGCCAAGGACTTGGTGAAATGGGAGCGCGCTATTTTTGGCGGCGTTCATCCATGCGGCAAGATGTTGTAGAAGAATTGGTGGAAGCATGTGTAGAAATGGCTAGCCTTCGCATAGGCGCGCTTATTATTATTGAACGCTCTGTACCCCTTGGGGATATGGTCAGACGTGACGGCACTAGCCTTGATGCAAAACTTACACGTAAACTTTTAATTAGTATATTCTTTCCAAACTCGCCACTGCATGACGGTGCTGTGGTAGTGAGTAAGGGTAGGGTGCTTGCAGCATCTTGTATTTTGCCTCTGGCCCTTGTGCATGACCAAAACTTTGGAACAAGGCATAGAGCTGGCATTGGTACTACTCAAGAGTCTGATGCCATTGCCATTATTGTTTCAGAGGAGCGCGGTGAAATTGTTGTTGCCGAAAAGGGTGTGCTCACATTACCCCTTGATGGTGCAAAGTTAAAGCAGGTGATAGGCGATGCGCTATAATATATTAAACGTCAATATTCCTGTACTGTTGCTTTCTTTTTGTATGGCATTTGCTGTATGGTATGTGGTGGTAGTGCGTGAACAAGTGGACGTACAACTTGAAGTGCAAGTTGAATACAAGGGAATACCTAAAAACCTTGTGGTGGTCGAGGGTTTAATTACTACCATTGAAGTACGTTTGCGTGGCCCAAGGGCTTTATTAAATGATATTCCTTCTGATTCACGGGTGCACGTTGTTGATTTATCCAATCTGCATAAAGGTAGAAATGTTATTCCTTTTACCTATTTAAATAAAAAAAGCCTGCGTGCCTTTGAAGTGCAAGATATAAAGCCTTCACGCATTGTAATTTTTGCAGATACGGTGCAAGAGCGCAATGTGCCTATTAAACCCAACATATTGTCACCGCTAAATTCTGCCAAGCTTAAAATAGATGATCTAAAAGTTACGCCAAGTAGTGTATTGGTTAATGGGCCAAGTTCAACCATAGGTAGTATTAATAATATCCCGCTTAACGTAAGGATTAACCCTAGGGCGGAAGCTGGCCCCCAGTCACAAGTGGAAGTAATAGATATTCCCCACGCCAATATGACGGTTAATCCAAGTAGGGTTACTGTTACTTATACGGTGTTAAGTCAGCGTAAAGCCATTGTTTTTGAAAGACCAATACAGATTCATGCTCAAAATCATCAGCATTATAGCATTGAGCCAAGCCAGATTCGTTTGGATGCTGAGGTGCCAGAAGCTCTTGAAAAGGATAGCGGTTATTTGCATAGTGTACAG
>CAYJNE010000211.1:0-2962 GCA_964371345.1 uncultured Desulfovibrionaceae bacterium
AAACATTTAACCCGTCTAAGAAGAGGAACGTTATGCTTAAGAAACTTGGATTATTATTTGCGGTATGTCTTTTGAGTGTTGCATTTGCTGCTCCAGCTTTTGCTGAAATCACCATCGTTGCCCCTGAAAAGGCCGCTAAAGCCGTTGGTCCATACTCACATGGTGTTGTTGCCAATGGTTTTGTATTTGTATCTGGCCAACTTCCTATGGATTCTAAGGGTGTTATGGCTGAAGGCATTGAAGCCCAAACCAAACAATCTCTTGAAAACGTTAAAACCGTACTTGAAGCTGCAGGTTCTAGCATGAGCAAAGTTGTTCAAGTTACTGTATTCATGAAAGACCTTAACGAATTTGGCAAAATGAATGCTGTTTATGGCACATTCTTTAGCGGCAACTACCCTGCCCGTGCTACTGTGCAAGCTGCTCGCATTCCTAAGGATGCCCTTGTGGAAATCGCAGTTACTGCTGTTAAATAATTATTAAAAAATATCATAAAAAAGCCCCTGCATATTAAATGCGGGGGCTTTTTTTGATCATTAATCAAACCTATCTTAATTGTCTGTACTTTCTGCTGGTTTTTTCTTCTTAATAACATTGGGATTGGTTGAAGGAAGCCTCTTAAGTATTCCTTCCACATCAAGCTTAGTGACAGCTTGAGTTTGTAAAAATTCAAGGCCAACGCCCTTTTCGGCAACAATCCAACATATTTTAGCTGCGAGGGCTGAAAATACTGTAGACAATGGGCCACCAACAGTATGTATGGTTATGGTTGAGCCCACAGGAATATCCTTTGGCAAAGTACCAGTTTGTAAGCACATACCGTCATTACTAATATTTACAATGGTGGTCATGCCATTGCCAAATTCCTCAGAATCCCAACGAACACTCGTATCTTCAGTGAAGGTATAACGAGCACAACTACGTCTTTCATCGCACATCTTGTTGATAATGGCTCTAAGATCAACGGACAGTTCTTGTAATGTTGATGCAAATTGTGTAGAAATATCCATATTTTGCTGGGTTTGGTCAGCTTGTTCGTTAATTTCTTCAAGCATTTGTAGGGCAGCCTCAGACTCACGGCTTTGAGCAACCGTTGCCTCTGAAATGCTTTGGGCACTAACCACAGAATTATGCGTAACTTCACGAATACGCTGCAAACTTTCGCCTGACTTCTTGGCAAGCTCCGTGGATTTTTGTGTTAATTCCACAGAAGTATTAGTGCTAGATACGGAGTTGCGCACACTACTTTGAATACTACCCACAGCCGAGGCAACTTCATTGGTGGCTTCCATAGTTTTTTCAGCTAATTTGCGTACTTCGTCTGCAACAACAGCAAAGCCTCGCCCAGCGTCCCCTGCTCTTGCAGCTTCAATGGCGGCGTTAAGGGCAAGTAAGTTAGTTTGATCAGCAATATCCTTAATAAGATTTAAGATACGCCCAATATTTTCTGCGGAGGCGTCAAGTTCTTTCATATCATTGGCCACAGCCGCCGTATGTTCAGTAACTTGATCAATGCATTCAATTGTTTGAGTAATAATATCCATGCCAGAATCTGCTTCATTGCTGGCGGAGTTTGCCGCATCTTGTGTGGAGATTGCTTCATTAGCCATTTGGCGCATGGATTCAGTTATTTGCTGCAAACTGGCAGTGGATGCTTGCGAAGATTGTGCTTGTTGTTCAGCCATATGTGAAGTATTTTCAAGTTGTTCTACAAGTTTTTCCAGCTCCGCAGTTTGCTTATTGGAAATTTTATTGGCATCATTGGCAGAAAGGTAAATACTATCATTAAGCTTTTCAATTTGGAGCTGTTGTTCATACATTTCAGATAAATCACTATATAGAGCCACGGCCCCCACAAGCTCACCGTCCATATTGCGCAAAGGTGCCGCATTGACATTGAAGAACTTCTCTTGACCATCACGCAAGACCACATGCACTTGCCTATCACGCACACTGGTACCGCCTTCGATGATTGTATCAAGGCGGGTATGCCTTTCAGGAATACCATAAAGCACACTACCAGCAGTCTCCCCAAGACATTCTTCAGGGCTGCGTGGTTCATGCCAACACTCTAAAAACATAGTATTTACAAAGATAACCTTGCCGTCCGTACCACAAATAATACAGGGCATGGTTATGCCATTCATTAGGGCTTGGGCTAGGCCAAGATTTTCCTTAAGGTCTTTTACCATTTGATTAAATGAGGTTGCGAGCTGCCCCATTTCGTCTTTTTGGTCAAGCTCCACGGGCACAAACTCACCATGGGCAATGCGTTTGGCACCAACAGCTAAGGTATTGATAGGACGGGTAATACTTGAAATAATCATATATGAGAAAATGGGGAAAGCTATGAAAAACATGCCCCCAAGCACAAATATTAATAAAGCACGCTCGGTGGCAAAATCTAAAATTTCTTGTAAGGAGCTACTGGATTTCTTATCAGCCACAGTAATAGCTTCGGACAAAAGCTTCACTACTTTTTCTACCACTGGACTGGTTTTATTATTAAAAATATCTTTGGCGGCTTGAATATTATTGACATCAAGCTCCTTTTGAATGCCTAAAGCACTGGCATGAACGTCCAGATGTAATTGGTCTAACTCATTAAAAATAGGCACTAAATCAGGATATTCTTTTTCCACATTTGCTCTGTCATTACCATAAAACCACTTACCAAAGGCACAAGTTTTTCCATCGGTATTCACTGTGAGTTTGGTTGTTTTACCATTTAGCAAATGCTCCTGAATTTGCGAGGCCCAAAGCACATGCGCTAAGGATGCAGAAGTGAGCACAGTTTGTACTTGCGGGCGGTTTAATGCCTCGGCACTTTTCCCCAATTGATAAAAACCATGCAGGGTGAAAGGTAAACCAAAACCAAAGGACAATAAGGTTACTCCAGTAAAAAGAATAAGCTTACTGCGAATCGAAATATTTTTCCAAGACATCGCCTTCTCCATATTTT
>CAYJNE010000212.1:0-2939 GCA_964371345.1 uncultured Desulfovibrionaceae bacterium
GGGAAACTCTTTTTTGTTCACAAAAAAGGTTTCCCCAGAAAATCCCACAACACAACAAATAAGGAGAAATCATGGCACAGCCCACAGAAAAATTTAATAAACTCAAAGCCAGAGAAGAAAAATTACTTTGCCGCACTTATGGGCGGTATCCCATTTCTGTCATTAAGGGCCAAGGTTCTTTGCTTTGGGACGTGGACGGTAAAGAGTATATTGATTTATTGTCGGGCATTGCTGTTACTGCCCTTGGGCATAGTAATGCTGAACTTGCCGACTGCCTAAGCGCGCAAGCCCAAAAGTTATGGCATGTGAGCAATTTGTTTTACCAAGAGGAACAACTTAGCTTAGCGGAAAATCTGCTTTCCACTTGCCATATGGACAAGGCATTTTTTTGCAATTCAGGAGCTGAGGCCAATGAAGCATTAATTAAGCTTGCTAGGCGTTACATGCAAAGGGTTAAAAAGCGTGAGGCATTTGAAATTATTACCCTAAGCGGTTGCTTTCACGGGCGTACTTTAGCTACTGTTGCCGCTACGGGACAAGAGCGTTTTCAAGACGGATTTATGCCCATGCCAGAAGGTTTTGTGCAGGTGCCGTGGGGTGATATGAGCGCATTAAATAAGGCTGTAAACCCAAAAACCGCTGGCATTTTACTTGAGGTTATACAAGGTGAAGGCGGCATACGGCCCATGCCCAAAGAATACATTGAAAACATTGAAAAGCTGTGCCGTGAAAATGATATACTTTTCTTGGTGGACGAAATACAAACTGGCCTTTGTCGTAGCGGTAAATTTTGGGCTTTTCAGCATTATAATGTGAAGCCAGATATTATCAGCATGGCAAAAGCCCTTGCCAATGGCCTGCCCATGGGTGGTATTTTGACTACTGACGAAGTGGCTAAAGGATTTGAGGTTGGCAGTCATGCCACAACCTTTGGCGGTAACGCTTTGGCCTCCGCCGTAGCCAATAAATGTGTTGAGATATTATTGCGTGATAACCTTGCGGCCCGAGCCGATGAACTAGGTAAAGATTTTACACAAAAAGTGCAAAATCTTGCGCAAAAATTACCCAACACCATTAAAGAAGTGCGTGGGCATGGCCTTATGCTTGGCATTGACCTATGTTTTAATGGTAAAGCCGTTTGGGAAGCCTTGATAGATAAAGGTTTTATTTTGAATTTAACTCAAGATACTGTTTTGCGGCTTTTACCAGCCCTAACCATTGAGCAAGCACACCTTGATGCTTTCTTGGTGGCCCTAGAGCAAGCTTTATCTGAGCATAAGGCTTAAGGCACAATGCAAATATACGCAGGATATTTATTTATTTTCACAGCCGCCACTTGTTGGGGGTTTTTGGGCATTTTGGGGCGCATTGCCATGGACGAAGGGCAAGCCCCGTTAGATGTTGCCTTCTGGCGTGCTTTTTTAGGCGGTGCTTTTATGCTCGTGCACGCCGCATTTAAGCGTGATTTGCGTATTCATTCTCGTAGTGATTTTGTGGTTTTTTGTTTATTTGGCTTTTTTTCCATAGCCAGTTTTTTTGTGGCCTATCAATATGCTGTGCGTGACGGCGGCGCACCCCTTGCGGCGGTACTTTTATATACGGCACCAGCGTGGGTAGCAGTTTTTGCACGCATTTTCTTTGGTTTGCGCTTTACTACGGTAACGCTTTTGGCCATTGGTATGGCTCTGGCTGGGGTTATACTCATTAGTGTTTCTGGTATGGATAGCAGTGCTGTGAGTGGTGGGCCTGAACTTGCAGGCGTAGAGGCAATGAGTAAGGGCTTGCCCATTATGGGGATTTTCTTTGGCTTACTTTCTGGTTTTTTATATGCAACGCATTATATTGTAACGAAAAAATATACAGTTCGTTATACATCATTCACACTTTATGGCTATAGCTCTTTGGTGGCAGCTTTATGCATTTTTCCCTTTGCTAATGTAAGCTTAAATCTTAATGCAACCACTTGGGCGGCTATTTTGTGCATTGCTTTTGTGAGTACCTATATTGCTTATTGGGCTTATGCTGAAGGCATAAAACGCCTAAACCCTACCAAGGCGGCTGTACTTGCGACCCTTGAGCCTGTGGTAGCCACTATTGCGGCCTGGGCCATTTGGGGTGAGAGTTTTTCTGGTATTGGCTGGCTTGGGGCCGTGCTTATTATAGTAACAGTTTTGATATTGCTTTTTGATGATAAAAAGAGAGCTAGCGCAAAATAGTATGAACACATTAAAATTATTATTTTTTACTTTCTGCATCTTGGGTGCATCATTAGTTTTTTATGCCCCGCCTGCCACTGCAGAAAAATCAGGCGATACGAAAGTTACCGTACGTGTACCTGACAGTTCTCACCGTCTAAAACTTTTGAATAGAAATTTTATATTTGTGGGCAACGCAAAACTACCAGAAAGCTTTACATCCATGCGCAATAAATGGCAAAAAATAGTGCTGGCCCACGAGCAAAGTGTTTTTGAAATTGAGAATATTCCCTTACCTAAGCAACACAAAGAGCAGTGGGCACGTTTATCAAACAGCCTCGGCACAATGAATGCAATGGAAAAATTGCGTAATATAAACGGTTTTTTTAATAGCATTCCCTCGCGAAAAGATATGCATACCTATCAAGAAACGGAGCATTGGGCTACCCCGCATGAATTTTTACAAAAACGGGCTGGAGATTGTGAGGACTACGCCATTGCTAAGTATTTTGCTCTGCAATATTTTTCATGGTCCATGCACGATGTGTGGATAGTTTTCTTGCGTGATAACGTTAACAATGGTTTGCACGTTGTTGCGGCGGCACGCCATGAGGGGAATGTTTTTATTTTGGATAATTTAAGCAAGCCTGCTCAATTGTTAATTCCTGAATTCCAATATGCTAAACAAATTAAACCCATAGCCATATTAAATCATCTAGGTATGTGGCTCCCCATTAGTGAAAA
>CAYJNE010000213.1:0-2936 GCA_964371345.1 uncultured Desulfovibrionaceae bacterium
ATGTGCGCCAAGAAGACATTGTAACTCCTGGACATATTTTCCCTTTAAGGGCAAGGCCCGGTGGTGTTCTTGTGCGTGCTGGTCAAACTGAAGGTAGCGTTGATTTAGCCCGTCTTGCGGGCTGCAAGGATGCCGCTGTTATTTGCGAAATTATGAAGGATGACGGCGAGATGGCTCGTATGCCTGAGCTTGAAGTTTTTGCCGCTGAACATAATTTGAAAATTGCTTCGGTTAAGGATTTAATCCACTATCGCATGCAACGTGGGCAAGTGTCTGTGCAAAGAGTTGCAGAAGCCAATATGCCCACCATGTTTGGTGATTTTAAAGTGGTCGCATATCAAAATGCTATGGAAAATGCCACCCATATAGCCCTTGTTAAGGGCGAGTTTACCGACCAACAAGACGTGCTTGTGCGCGTGCATAGTGAATGCCTAACTGGCGACGCCATTGGTTCATTGCGTTGCGATTGCCGTGGGCAGCTTGCAGCGGCCATGCGTCAAATTGAAAAAGAGGGTTGCGGCGTTTTGCTCTATATGCGTCAAGAGGGTCGAGGCATTGGTCTTGCCAATAAAATAAAGGCTTATGCTCTGCAAGATCAAGGCTTTGATACGGTGGAGGCCAATGAAAAACTAGGCTTTGCCCCTGACCTTAGAGATTATGGTACGGGTGCGCAAATTTTGGCAGATCTTGGTATTCGTAAAATGCGCATGCTTACCAATAACCCTAAAAAAATTGTGGGTATTGAGGGCTATGGTATTAAAATTGTTGAAAGAGTACCAATTGAAATTGCCGCTTGTGCCGACAATGAAAGTTATCTTGCAACCAAGCAAGAAAAAATGGGTCATCTATTCACAAAAAACTGCAATATTAAGTAATGGAGATATAAAATGACAAATGTACGCACCATTGAAGGCAAACTGAATGCTGAAGGCTTAAAATTTACCATTATTGCCACTCGCTTTAATGATTTTATTGTGGACCGTTTAGTTGGAGGTGCAGTGGATTATCTTGTGCGCCACGGTTGCGCAGAAAAAGATATTACTGTTGTGCGCATTCCTGGTGCTTTTGAAATGCCAGTAATTTGCAAAAAAATAGCTGCTAAGGGTGAAGCCAATGGTATAATTGCTCTTGGCGCAGTTATTCGTGGTTCTACACCTCATTTTGACTTTGTGGCATCTGAGGCTACCAAGGGTCTTGCCCATGTTTCACTTGAATATAGCGTGCCCGTTGGCTTTGGTTTGCTAACCACCGATAATTTAGAACAAGCCATTGAACGTGCAGGCTCAAAAGCTGGTAATAAGGGTGTGGAAGCAGCAGCAGCCGTGCTTGAAACTGTTAGAGTGTTTGAGCAATTATAACAAATAGTAAAAGAAAATATGCAAAAGAAAAATACACGGCGCAATGAGCGTAGCCTTGCCTTTCAAGTGCTTTACGCAATATCCTATGCAGAAGTGCAAAATATTGATGATGTGCGCAGGGCTTATTGTGCATCTCCAGATAATCACATGCAAGATGAACATGGCAATCCCACGGGTTTTGCTTGGGATCTTGTAAGGGGTGTTTGGACTAATGCTAAGGATTTAGACGAGTTAATTACTGAATTTTCACATAATTGGCGCGTGGACCGCATGGGACGCATTGAACTTACCATTTTGCGCATGGGTCTTTTTGAGATGCTTTATAGAAAGGATATACCAACCAAGGTTGCCATCAATGAAGCACTTGAACTGTCACGCCAATTTGGTGAGCAAGGCGCAAGGTCATTTTTAAATGGTATATTAGATACCACGGCCAAGGCCTTTGAAAGCGGTAAAATACAAAGCAGAGCTTAAGGAAACACTGATAAAATCAGTGCCAGACTGTAGGCAAACCCCATGTTTTAAAAATTAAAAATATAAGCATGACTTAGAGCCATTTTTTAATTTTTGAGGCTTTAATATTAAAATGTGGCGATTAAAAATAAAATGCCTCTGTTGCGGAAAAAGTTATTCTCAACGATAACATGCTGTCACTATTAAAGTTTTTTGTAAAGGCCTACCCAACGGGCGGCGTAGCCGTTTACGTTAGGCGAGGAACGAGCCTTACGTAAATAGTGAGCAACGCGGGTCTGGGGGAAGAACCTTTTGTCCACAAAAGGTTTTCCCCCAGCGACTTTGTCAGCAATCTGACACTGATAAAATCAGTGCTTCCTTAAATTAAAATAGAAATTTATTGAGGATTATTTCATGGCACAAGAAAAATACACACCAGGTAGCATAGAAAATAAATGGCAAGATTTTTGGGCTAAAAATCAAACATTTGCCTGTGATCATAAAAGTGAAAAGCCAAAGTATTATGTGCTTGAAATGTTACCATATCCATCAGGAAACATTCATATGGGGCATGTGCGCAACTATTCCATAGGGGATGTAATTGCCCGCTATCGTCGTATGCAGGGCTTTAATGTTTTGCATCCAATGGGTTGGGATGCTCTTGGTTTACCAGCAGAAAATGCCGCCATAAAAAATAATACTCACCCTGCCGCATGGACATTTTCCAATATTGACAACATGCGCACACAATTAAAGCGTCTTGGCTATTCTTATGATTGGAATAGAGAGATAGCGACTTGCGTTCCAGAATATTACCGCTGGGAGCAATTATTTTTCTTAAAAATGCTGGAAAAAGATTTAATTTATCGCAAAAAAGCACCTCAAAACTGGTGTCCATCTTGTAATACCGTACTTGCCAACGAGCAAGTAATTGAAGGTATTTGTTGGAGATGTGATAGCCAAGTGGAGCAAAAGGACTTAACCCAGTGGTTTGTGCGCATAACTGCCTATGCTGAAGAATTGCTTGCCGACCTTGAAGGCTTAGAAAAAGGCTGGCCAGAGCGTGTAATTGCCATGCAGCAAAATTGGATTGGTAAATCTCATGGTGCTGACATTGCTTTCCCG
>CAYJNE010000214.1:0-2917 GCA_964371345.1 uncultured Desulfovibrionaceae bacterium
TGATATTCCTCTGTTTCGGCATGTACCTTTAGCCAATTTTGGAATTTACTTTTTTTCCCATTGGGTTGGTTAATATTTTTTTTCATCAACGTGTGTCCAGCGGCGAGTAAAGTTTGCCAAAAGCCAAGCTATGGGTGTGAAAATAGTTTGAACAATATTTTCATAAATGAGTTGGTCCATATTAACATGTAAGTCCTGCAATGGTGCAAGCAAATATACTAATATAAAATGTGCAACTCCAAGGCAAGCAGATAAAATGAGCACAAAGAGGGTGCTTTGCACTTCAAAGAGCCAACGTCCGATAATAAACAATAAAATAACAATACAATACCAAAGTATTGCACCGCCAAACTCGCGCGAACCAATGCCCTCTTGAATAAAAATTAATATGGGTAAAAGCCAAATTAAATCCTTATAGCGATGTTCCTGCATGGTAATTATTAAGCCAATTAACAATACATCAACCGTAGGCAAGCCCGCCTGTAAATATACGCTGATGGGCAAGAAAAATAGCCACCAAATCCAAAGGCGTATATTCATTATTCTTCCCTTATGAATGGAAGGTCAGTTTGATTTCCTGCACCCTTGTGGAGAAGTTCAAATTGTTCCTCGGTGGGTGGGCCTAAAAAGTCAGGTTCGGGTAAGGATGGTAATGGCTCAAGCCCTGTGGGTTCGAGTAGTAAGACTTCTTCAAGCAATTCTGCATCAACCAAGGACTTGGCAAGAACGGTCATAAATTGTGAATAGTCGGACAGCACCACACTTTCAATGCGAGCAACTGGCAAACCCTTAGGATAAACACCGTCAAGGCCAGAAGTTACAAGTAGTTCACCTTCACGAATTTGTGCATTACGCCCAACAAAGCGCATATCAAGAAGTTGCCTACCGCCGCGACCGGTAAGGATGCCAGCAGTGCGCGTATCTTGGCTAAGCACAGCAATTCTGCTACCGGGGTCAGAGATGAGCAATGCCGTTGAAGTATGAGCTGAAGCTCTTAACACACGTCCAACCAAGCCAAGATTGGTCATAATTGGTATGCCAGGGGATGCGCCAGTGGCATAGCCACGGCTAAGAATAACGGTTTCAAGGGCTGAGTTTGGACCCATTCGACCAGCTAATACTCTTGCTCCGATTGGATTCCAGCTTCTATCGGGGGGTAGGGATAAAAGAGCGCGCAAACGATTAACTTCAACCTTGTGTTCGCCTGCGGCAATGAGCCTTGCTTGCATGGATAGAATTTCAGCTTTTAGGCGTTCATTTTCTTCACGCACGCCCACAAGGTCAATATATTGTTCCCAATAGCTCATTACGTCAGAGCTAAGTGAGATCATGGGTTTTAGCAGGCTGCCAACAATTTCAAGACCAACGTTGGTAGCAAATCTATCAAGTACGCCTGTGCGCTGATTCCAAGTGTACATACCAAGGAAGAGAAAGAGCGATATGACAGAAAGTACAATAAAGCGTCTTGAATTCACGATTACTTATACCCTCTATTTAAACGCTCAATAGACATTGGCCAAAGCTAATTGAGATTAGCATTGCTGCTTGCTTAGTTTACGCAAACTTCTTTTAGAATATTTAAGCTGTCCAAAGCCTTGCCTGTGCCCATAACAACGGTGGAAAGTGGATCATCCACAACGGTAATGGGTAGGGATGTTTCTTCACGCAAGAGCTGGTCAAGACCTTTAAGAAGTGCGCCGCCACCTGTGAGTACAATGCCTCTGTCTACAATATCTGCGGCAAGTTCTGGTGGAGTTTGCTCAAGAGCCATACGAACTGCTTGTACAATGCCATCCACCTGTTCAGAGATGGATTTACGTACTTCTTCAGATGTAATGATGATATTTTGCGGTATACCAGTTACAAGGTCGCGTCCTTTTACTTCAAGCTGTTGTTCTGGGTCCATAGGATAGGCCGAGGCAATTTTGATTTTAATGTCCTCAGCAGTTGATTCCCCAATGAGCATGCTGTACTTGCGCTTTACATGTGTTAAAATGGACTCGTCCATCTTATCGCCGCCAACACGCACAGAACGGGAATAAACAACACCTGAAAGTGAAATAACCGCAACTTCTGTTGTTCCGCCACCAATATCAACCACTACGTTGGAGGTAGGTTCATGTATGGGTAAATTTGCCCCAATGGCAGCAGCCATAGGTTCTTCAATAAGATACACTTCACGCGCGCCAGCTGATTGAGCAGATTCTTTAACAGCGCGTTTTTCCACTTGTGTAATGCCAGTGGGCACACAGATCATAATGCGAGGACGAACTAAATGTCTTGATTTATGGGCTTTTGCGATGAAATGGCGTAGCATGGCTTCAGTTACATCAAAATCAGCAATAACACCATCCTTCATGGGACGAATGGCAGTTATGCCTCCGGGGGTACGACCAAGCATTTTCTTTGCCTCTTGCCCAACAGCAAGCACGACATTATTACCCCGATTATCTTTCTTCACTGCCACAACTGACGGCTCGCGTAAAACAATGCCTTGCCCTTTTACATAAACACAAGTGTTTGCTGTACCAAGGTCAATGGCAAGGTCATTGGAAAAAACACCTAGCAATGTATCTAAAATCTTAACCATTTTTTCGTTAGCCTCATAAAATTAAAATGCTTGAGCACATGTAATGATAAATTCATTACATGTTTAAATGTTATTTCGAAGATTGATTTTTACATTCTGCCTAAAATGAACATAAAGTCAATGACTATCTTGCAAAGTTCAAAAAATTTGCCTAAAAAAAATGCCTATACGAAATCAAAAATAAACTGTAAGGGCTTTGTTTATGATACTTTGGCATACATTAGGCACATATTTTAGGCTCAAGTTTGGAAAGAGAGTGCAAAAAATTCCACTGGACCAAGGCGCGTCTTGTCCCAATCGAGATGGTACTTTATCCAAGCATGGATG
>CAYJNE010000215.1:0-2901 GCA_964371345.1 uncultured Desulfovibrionaceae bacterium
GTATACCGCAAATCACTTTAAGCAGTGCTTTAATCTGGCAATGCGCTTACAATGGCATTTTGGCAACGGCCTTTGGCTTTTGGGCCATGACGGTAATTAGCCGCCATTTGCCAGCCATAGGCACATCTCTTGGACTCTTGGCAACTCCCATTGTGGGCATTGCCTTTTCGCAGTACATGCTTGGCGAAAAACTGGACAATCAACTTATCATTGCAGGATGTTTGATTATTTTTGGCATTGCTCTTGGTTGCTTTGGGAGTGAAGGTAAAAAAGGCTAGGATGTTGGGAAATTTTTAACTATTCATAAATTGGAAAATTTTTAGAATGTGGTTTTCTTGACTATACATCCATAGAGTGTTAAAATTATTGTTTATTAGTGTTGTTGATTGTAGCTGATAAGTCTGTGTATCGTGTATATGCTGGTTTGATGCAAAAAAGTAGATAAAAGGTAAATATGTCCATTGTTGGGATTTTAAAAAAATCATATTTCATTCTTCCTAAAATGCTTAAAAAGCAAGTTATTTGGCTTGCCGTAATTATGCTCATGGTGAGTATAGCTGAGCTTGGTCTTGCTGGCGTGGTTTCCTTGCTTGGTGTAGCAATGGCGTCCCCTGAAAGCTTGCAAAGGCTCCCCATTCTTGGACAATTTCTTCAAACTATGCCAACTATCGGCACCATGTCTCCTACTGTAAGTATGTTAGTCGTTGTTTTGGTTTTTGTAGTTATAGCAACAATAGTTAAAAATTCTGTAACTGCTTATATGACCTATAAACAGTTTATTGTTTCTCAAGGAATTGCATGGGAAATTGGTAGAAAAGTTTTTTATAATTATGTGTATGCTCCTTATATGTGGCATACGCAGCAAAATACTGCTGAGTTACAAAACTATCTTGAGTGGAGGTCATACGTTGCGGCTATTTGGATTGCCATTTTTAGTACGTGTACGCAATGCGCCGTGATGCTCCTTCTTATGCTTGGGGCATTCATTGCTTCGCCTTGGGTTTCGCTTTTATTATTTGGGGTATGTGGTAGTGTAGCTGTACTTATTTATAAATATACACGGGAAAAGGTGCGCATTTTAGGTGTGAGAAATGCTGAATTGAAGGTGCAAGCTTCTAGGACGAGTTATTTTGCTTTACAAGGTATACGTGAGGTGCATATATACAATCAGCAGGAGTCTTTTCGAGAGCAGTATGCCAACTTTTCAGTTCCGCAGATAAAAATCATTGCTGAGCAGGGTTTATATTATCCTTTGCCCACGTGGATATTGGAAAGCGTAGGCTTTATCATTCTTTTGAGCTCTATACTCCTTATGCAGTGGCAGGGCGAGAGTGTTGCCACCATTACAGGAACGCTTACTCTTATGGCTGGTATTTCATGGCGTTTTCTCCCTGCCGTGAATAGGTTTATAGGTGGTTTTTTACAAGTAAAGGGTAACGTGGGCCCAGCTGAGCAATTGATTGCAAAATACTTAGAATTACCTAAGGGTGAAATTTCCTCCGTTAAATATGCTTTTTCCAAGACTTTGTGCATGGAAAATGTAGATTTTTCCTACCCTAAAACTACAAATAAAGCTCTGGAAAATATTAATATAACCATTAAGAATGGTAGTATGATGGGAGTTGTAGGCCTTTCTGGTGCGGGTAAAAGCACCCTAGTAGGCATTTTGACGGGGCTTTTCTCCCCCACTGCAGGGAAGTTTTACATTGATGAAGAGGAAACTGCGCCAAAACCAAATTTTTTGAATATTGGTTATGTGCCCCAAAGTCCGTATATAATTGATGCAAGTCTTGCAGAAAATGTGGCCTTTAGTGATTGGGGAAATGATATTGACGAGGCCAGAGTGCTTGAGTGTTGCCGCATGGCTGCCATGGATTTTTTGGATGAATTACCGAAGGGCATACACACCATACTGGGAGATAGGGGCATACGTCTTTCTGGCGGACAATTGCAACGTGTGGCCATTGCAAGGGCTTTATATACAAAACCAGATTTATTGCTTTTTGACGAGGCAACATCTGCTCTAGATGGTGCCGCCGAAGCCGCCATTCAAAGTACCATTATGAATTTGCGTAAAAATATGACTATCGTAATTATTGCCCACCGCCTAAGCACTGTAGAGGGCTGTGATGAAATTGTTTGGCTACATGAGGGTAAAATAAAGCAAAGTGGGGCGAGTGCAGAGGTTCTGTCAGATTATGGAGTATTTTTGCAAACACAAAGTAGTGAAGATGAAAATTAGGTCTTTTTCGCTTTAATAACAATCATAAGCCCTGTTTTGTAATCCAAAAAACGGTACAGTCTGGTTTGAGAACGCGATAAAACTCAGCCCGCATTTTTCTGTATTTGGAGTGTGGTGGATTACTCCTTGGTAACTTATGTGGTCAAAGCTTTAGATCACAAGCGAAAGTATTGTTGTAACTTGACTTTTTTTAGCTAGAGCCATAGAATTATAAATTGTGTACTAATCGTGAAATCTATAGTCTTTATTAGAAAAAGAAAGTGTAGAGATGAGATTTTTTAACATCACCCAGTAATGCCAATGACAGCTTGCTTTGTGGAGAAAAATTCGTACTATGTATATTCTACAATTATTTACTAGCTCATTGGGTCGCAATCCTCGTCCTACTCGTTTTAATGCGGTGCTTCGTCAACTTGGCAAGGTTACTGTGTGCTCTGCGCCACCAGCAGATAATTTTGATGGTGATATTGAATTTATTAAGCTTGATATGTATGCTGGAAAGCCTAATAAGTCTTGGATACGCAAGTTTATTCGTATATGTAAATTTGTGTTAAGGCAATATGAGGACCAATGTTGGACCACGGGGCTTCGTATCCATTTAGAAGAATTTCAAGAACGCAAGTTTTCTCTTATTGTATGCCAAGATATTCAATTGTTAC
>CAYJNE010000216.1:0-2877 GCA_964371345.1 uncultured Desulfovibrionaceae bacterium
GCACCAATACCCTAAAGTTCATGCACAAAAATCCCGTAAATACAAGCAGAAGCATTTGCCAACCAAAAAAATATCTGTTATAACAAAGCAATAGTGAGGGCTAACAATTTGCCACGTATGGTAAATTGCAAGTTAATTCAATATATAAGCATGATATTTTTAAAATAACAAATAAAACCAAAGTATTTTAAAATATTTAATCTAAAACCAAATTAGGGGCTCACATGGATTTAGATGAGAAAAAAACCGAACAAGATGACGACATCATCGAGCTTACTGACGTTATTGAAACTGGTAAAAAAGCAAAAGCTGCTCCAGATGCATTAGATGACGACCTTGACGCTTTCATGAGTGACCTTGGTAATACAAGCAAAACAACCCCCAATATCCCAAGCGATGCTGAGGCAGATATTGACGCCCTGCTTGCACAAATGGATGCAGACTCCCCAGCCGCAGAAAAACCAAGCGCAGAAAAGCCAAGCAAGGACGCACCCAGTGCGGATAGCGATGACTTACCAGACACAAGCGATGTTGACGCCCTGCTAGAAAGCATGGATATGCCCCCCCAGCCCGATGAGAGCAAAAAAACTGAGGCTGCCCCTGCCAGTGAAGATAGCGGCGAAGATATGGACGCACTGCTTGAAAGTATCTTAGATGATAACCCAAAGCCAAGCCCCGCAGGGAGTGCAGACCCATTGTCTGACCTTGATGACCTTTTAGGTGCATCCGATGATGCTGATGCAAAACCACAAAGCAAAGCAAAGCCCGCCGCTGGCCCAGATGATAATGACATCCTTAATGACTTAGATGATTTATTAAAAGATGTTGATAACGAAACTGAAGCCGCAACCCTTAGCCATGAAGCTAAACAAGATGCTCAAAAAGCAGTAAATTTCTCTGATATAGATGATATGCTCAACGATGTGGGCCTTGGTGAGGGCTCTGCGACTATGGAAGACATAGCCGACAGCCTGCTCCCACCCATGAATGAGCCCAAAACCAGATCGGACACTCTTTCTGATTCCATTATGGACGCCGTAAACGCCATGACTGATAGCATGGAGGCGCAACACCAACCAAGCAATGCTGCCAATGATCCCACAGATATTTTGGAAGAAGCCATGTCCGCACCGCTGGACGGGGCAAAAGCTCCCGCAAAGGACGCCACACCTGATCCAGAAGTAGCTGCAGAGCCTGAAGCCGCACCTGAGCCAGAGGTAACCGCAGAGCAGGCTCCTGAGCCTGAAGACACACCTGAACCAAAAGCAGAAGCTAGCCCAGCCGCTACAGAGGACACCATAATCACATCTGGTTCACGCATAGATGCAAGCATGGCAAAGGCTCCAAGTACTGAAGATGCAGACATTCTAGCCCGACTTGAAAGCCTTGAACAGCGTATCACCGCCTTAGAAGAAAAACTTACCACCGAAATGGAAAGCATGGCTGCCAAGGCCGCCGCAAAAATCATTCGTGAGGAAATTGCGGCTTTACTTTCTGGTGAGTGATTGTAAATAATTTTAAAAGTGAGGGGCGGGGACCAAGTGTTTTCGTTTCTTGACCCGCCCAGCCAAGCCCACTGGGGGCCGAAGCTATTCCCCAAAGGGCGGGGGAATTTAAGCCGCTTGCAAATTATGCAAAGGTCTTAATTTTGGAGGCATATGGACAGGTTACACAAAGAAGCCTTGCAAGTTGCTAAAGAGCTTGTGGCAAAATTTATTGAAACACGTACAATTTCTCCCACCAACTTTGCAGAAACTTTTCCTGCCGTATACGATGTTGTACTAGCCACCATACAAGCCCACGCCAAAGAGCAAGATAAGCCCCAAAATTAACGGGCGAGCAGCATAATGATTTTATACACCTCAAATCCAAGCTCATTTTAATTCATACGGATTTATAAAATGCCCCCCAAAAACGACCGTACAATTTCTGCCATGTTTGAGCGCATTGTCCCGTGGTATGATACCCTTAACACTGTCTTAAGCCTTGGCATTGACAGCTATTGGCGCAAAAAATTGGTCAACGAAGTACGCCCATTCAAAACAGGCAAAGTACTTGACCTTGCGGCAGGCACGCTCAAAGTGTCCCTTGCTTTACGCCGCAAATACCCAAGTATAACAGTTCCTGCCTTGGACTTTTGCCCGCCCATGCTTGTGCACGGCAAAAAAAAATTAAAGGGCAAAAATATTTCTGCCATACTTCCCGTGGGCGCAGACGCAAGGCACTTACCCCTACAAGATGCCAGTGTTGATGCCATTACCATAGCCTTTGGCATACGCAATATAAATCCACGTAGTGAGGCTTTTGCCGAGATGTTGCGGGTACTTGTGCCTGGGGGGCGGGCTTGTATTTTAGAATTTGGCTCAGGAAAAAATAAAATTTGGGGTGGCATATATAATTTTTATTTAAAACATATTTTGCCACGCATTGGAAATATAGTTTCAGGTGACGACAATGCATACACCTATCTTGCACAAACTATCCACGAATTTCCAACAGCCATAGAGCTTGAAGAAGAAATGCGCAAAGCAGGCTTTAATGCCGCTTGGCACATCCCCCTAAGCGGCGGGATTGTATGCTTGCATATAGCTGAAAAAGCGAGGGATTAAGCCCTAACCAACCATACAAGCAATAGTCCCGCACCAATGCCCAAAAGCCCCATACGGCGCAAATGAAATGTGGGTGACACTGTCATAAAAAGCATGGCCTTGCGCATGGATTCAGGAAATAACGTCCAAGGTAACCCTTCGATTATAAAGGCCAAACCAAGAGCCAATAAAAATAGTTCTAAGTCAAAGTTCATGGCGCATGTTGAAATAAAATAATTTTTTTGTAAAGGCTTAATCGCACCACGTAACACTTGCCCATTTTTTATTC
>CAYJNE010000217.1:0-2860 GCA_964371345.1 uncultured Desulfovibrionaceae bacterium
AAGGATTTTTGCACAACTGTAGGTTCGTCAAGTAACTGAATTGGCACTACCTTTTGCCCATTTAGACCAAGCAAAGCACAACTCATGGCTATGCGGTGGTCATTATGCGCTGAAAAAACAGTATTTTCTGGAATTAAAGGAACCTTACCAAGCCCATGCACACGCAAACCATCATCAAGTATGTCCACACAAACTCCCACCTTGCGAAGCTCGGCGCAGGGTGCGGCAAGGCGGTCAGATTCTTTTATGCGTAAATGTGCAACATTACTAATATTTGTTACGCCATGCGCAAAGGCTGCAAGCACTGCCACTGTGGGCACAAGGTCTGGGCAGTGGCTCATATCAACATCAATTCCGCTTAAT
Source organism: uncultured Desulfovibrionaceae bacterium (assembly GCA_964371345.1). Lineage (GTDB taxonomy): Bacteria > Desulfobacterota > Desulfovibrionia > Desulfovibrionales > Desulfovibrionaceae > CAYJAD01. The sequence continues at coordinate 364 of CAYJNE010000217.1, forward strand.
TTACTAGGACTTACTATAATATCATCCCCTTCCCAAGCGTATTTGCCCTGCATGGCGGTTATAATATCAAGCATGGCCTTATCACCTTGCATGGAATTTTTGTCTAAACCTTGAATGCGCAAAGATTTTTTCCCCACAAGGCCAGCCGCCAAAAAGTATGACGCCGCAGACCAATCGCTCTCCACTGTAAATTCACCACTTTTAAAGCTAGCCGTAGGCACTAAAAAACGAGTACTACTTGGCGCAATTTCATGCAGGGTACGCCAGTCCACATTTTCCCAATTATTTTCTTTTTTTTCTTGCACTTGAACGCTTATTCCAAAGTCCTGTAACGTTTTTAAGGTCAGGGCAACATAGGGCCAAGACACAACTTTTTCACCCTTAGTGTATATGGTTAGGCCCTTGGCAGAGTAAGCTGCGGCAAGCAGTAAGCCAGAAAGATATTGGCTGGATTCATCAATATTTATATGCGCACTTTCACCTGTAAAACCGTCGCTAGTGAGGGTCAAAGGCAAGAAGCCTGACTTTGCATCGTATTTTATTTGCACACCAAGTTCCGTTAGGGCCGTGGCTAGTGCCCCTATGGGGCGTTCATGCAGGCGGGGTGCGCCGTGAATATAAAATACACCCTTTCGTGCGGCTAAAATAGCCAAAAGCAAACGGCAAGAGGTGCCAGACTCATGCATATAACAAGATATTATTTGCTCAGAAGGCGTTGAAACACCATGCATTCCATGCACATGAATAGCATCATTAACATGCTCAAACTTAGCACCCACACCCGCAAGCACTTGCATGGTGCACTCAATATCCTTACTTAAAAGCACATTGCGCAGAACCGAAGTTCCCTTGCCCAAGGCCGCCCCCATGAGTAGGCGATGCGACATGGATTTAGAGGCTGGAATTTTTACGGCTAGCATATTTCACCGCTATCATTGGCTGTGCCAGCGGATGTAATGATTTGATTTGGCACTGTTGGGTATGAGCCAAGTATGCGAAATGAATTGCACAGTTCACGCATTTTTTGCACAAGGCCTGTGTATTTTTCTTGAATTAGGTCTTCCTCCACATCAGCAAAAAACACATATTGCCAACACTCACCGCTAGAAAGACGTAACGGACGTGACTCAAGCTTACGCATATTCACACTACTTTCAGCCAAGGCCCCAAGAATGGAAGATAGGCTCCCAGGCTTATCAATGAGTGTAAAAATTATGGAGGTTTTCTTATGCCCTGTTTCGGAAGCAGGGCCTTGTTTTAGTAGTGAATTAATGCCAGCATCTGTGCGAGATATAATAACAAAACGAGTCCAATTGTCAGTACTATTTTCAATGGCTGAGGCCAAAACATTTAGGCTAAACATATCCCCAAGGGCCACATGACCAATGGCGGCGCTGTTTTTATCCTCGGCGGCACGGTGTGCGGCGGCAGATGTTGACTCCACAGGAATAAGCTCTGCCATGGGCAAATTAACCCGAAGCCAAGTATCACACTGAGTTAGCGGCTGAGGGTGCGAATAAATACGCTTTATATTTGTAAGTGAATTTTCTTTACTAAGCAGGCTATGGCTTATGCGCAAAAAAAGTTCTGCTTGAATGGACACTTCAAAATTATAAAATAAATCAAAACATTGCCCCACAGTACCTTGTAGGGAATTTTCTAAAGGCACTACCCCAAGCTCACACTCGCCCCTATGCACAGCGGAAAAAATATCATAAAAATTGGTGCAGGGTTGAAATTCTGCACTTTTGCCAAGATATTCTATACCCGCAAAGTAAGAAAATGTGCCTTCTGGCCCAAGATAACCCACCTTTTGTGGCCTTTGCAAAGCCCGTGAGGATGAAAATATCTCCCGCCAAATGGTTCGTATGTGCGCATTGGGCAAGGGCCCAGCATTATTTTGCTCAAGATTATCCAAAACTTCACGCTCACGTAGCGGCTTAAAAATAGTCTCGCCACTACCTGACTTAATACGCCCCACTTCCATACTTAGGGCCGCACGTTTATTTAAGACCTGCAAAAGCTCCATATCTACGTCATCAATTTCATGACGAATTTCTTTTAAACGCTGGTCAATATTAGCTTTATTCACAACAATAACCTTTTATATTTCTGCAATTTGTTCATCAACACGCATACCAAAATGCCGTCCTGCCACATCCCTATGGCAAAGCACTTTATCGCCTTCTTTTAGTGTCACAACGCTAATGGGTGTACCGTCTGGGCCTGTTAAACGCACAGTTTCTGCATTTTGCAAAAAAATTGCCCCGCTTTGCTCGCCGCATTTGGCCTCAATTAAAAGCATGGGCCTAACTTCAACCTTAGCCCGCCCAATGGAGGCAAGGCTGCTTGTGCCGTCAGCATTAATAATTAACACTTCATCACCTGCACCCAACTCTCCAAGATAGCTTGTTTTATCCATGGGCAAATGTGCATAAGCGTGCACAGCACCAGCATTAACCCTAAAAGGCCTTGCCGCCACATATTCATTGTGCTC
>CAYJNE010000218.1:0-2857 GCA_964371345.1 uncultured Desulfovibrionaceae bacterium
CCCTCTCCTTAAAAAGCATATGAATATTTTTATTATTCTTCTGTTTTAGGCTCAGCTTTTTTGCGTGGAGCACGCTTTGGCTTTGCCTCTTCTGCAGGAGCATCTGCAGCGGGGGCTGCTTCTGCTTTTTTGCGTGGAGCACGCTTTGGCTTTGCTTCTTCTGCTGGAGCATCAGCGGCTTCTGCCTTAGCAGCTTTGGCGGCTGGGGCCTTGGCAGCTTTTGCGGCAGGAGCTTTTTTAGCAGGTTTTGCTTCTTCGGCTTCGGCCTTGGGCTCTGCTTTTTTGCGTGGAGCACGCTTTGGCTTTACTTCTTCAGCAGGAGCAGGAGCAGGGGCTTCGGCTTCTACAGCACCAGCAATGTGGGTAAGCTCAATAATAGCCATGGGTGCGTTGTCACCGCGGCGTGGAGTATCAAGCTTAAGCACACGGGTATAACCACCCGCAACACCAGCAAAGGCTGGGCCAATTTCGTCAAAAAGACGTTTTACAAGCTGGTGGTTGCCAAGCACACGATAGGCCTGACGGCGAGCGTGCAAGTCATTGCGCAAAGCCAAGGTGATTAAAGGTTCAACTATTTTGCGTAGTTCTTTAGCCTTAATCTCAGTGGTGCGAATTTTTCCGTGTGTAAGCAGAGCTTTTGCCATGTTGCGGAATAAAGCTTTGCGATGCGATGGAGTTCTCGACAGTTTTTTGCCAGAATTGCTATGCCTCATTTTGCTGCTTCCTCTTCCAATCTTGATATTTTTTATCGAAGTTATCAATCTTTGTGCCAAAATCAAGGTTCATATCAAAGAGAACTCGCTTGATTTCGTCCAAAGATTTACGTCCAAAGTTTTTGGTTTTAAGCATGTCAGCTTCAGAGCGTTGCACAAGTTCACCCACAATGGAGATATTTGTGCTACGTAAGCAATTTGTTGCTCGCACTGAAAGTTCAAGCTCATCAATGTTTTTGTATAGATTTTCATTAAGGTCAGCCCCGTCTGAAGTGCCTGTGGAGGCGTCTCCAGCAATCTTTTCATCAAAGTTGATGAAAACGGAAATTTGATCCTTAATAATTTTTGCACTGTAGGCAATGGCATCTTCTGGGGTAACGGAGCCGTCTGTCCAAACTTCTAAAATGAGTTTGTCAAAGTTAGTCATTTGACCAACACGAGCTTGCTCAACAGAATATGCAACCTTACGCACAGGGGAGTAGCTTGCATCCAAGCGGATAAGGCCAATTTCTTCGCTTAAATCTTCGTGCATATCAGCAGGAACATAGCCCTTACCCATGCGTATTTCAAGCTCCATAGTAAGCTCTACGTCTTCGGTAAGTTTGGCGATGTGTTGTTCTGGGTTAAGCACGGTAACATGCTGATTAGTTTTAATATCAGCGGCAGTTACATCACCCTTTTTGTTAACAGAAAGGGTTAAGCGTTGAGGCTCCTCTGTATTCATTAAAAGGCGTACTTGTTTTAAGTTAAGTACGATATGAGTTACGTCTTCGTGTACGCTATGTAGCGTTGTGAATTCGTGTTGTACGCCTTGGACTTTTACTGCAACAATGGCTGCACCCTGAAGGGAAGATAAAAGTACACGACGCATGGCATTACCAATAGTATTGCCATAACCACGTTCCAAAGGCTCACACACAAATTTGCCATGCATAGCATTGGCATCACTTTCACGCCGAATAATATCCGGCTTGACAAGGTCTGCCCAATTGCGTGAATTGATAAGCCGTTCGCCTTGTTTGATAAGCATTCCGGCCCCCATTTATTTTGAATAAAGTTCGACTATCATGTTCTCGTTGATTGGGAACTGGATGTCTTCACGTTGTGGCAATGCCTTAACAACGCCTTTAAAAGCAGCTCCGTCAGCCTCAAGCCATACAGGACAACCACGGCGTGCAATCACCTCTTGTGCTTCCATAAGCACAGGGATTTTGCGATTTTTTTCTGGCACTTCAATGGTGTCGCCAACCTTTACTTGTAGTGAAGGTATGGAAACTTTGTGTCCATTTAGGGTGAAGATACCATGACGCACAAGTTGGCGAGCTTGGTTGCGAGAGTTGGCAAAACCTAAGCGGTAGACTACGTTGTCTAGGCGACGCTCAAGGTATGACAATAAAATTTCACCAGTAACGCCTTTGGCGTTGTCGGCTTTTACAAAGTAACCGTGGAATTGCTTTTCAAGCACACCATAAGTGCGGCGCACTTTTTGCTTTTCACGTAACTGTACTGCGTAGTCACTTAACTTCTTACGAGCACGACCATGTTGGCCTGGGGCGTAAGGACGACGGTCATAGGCGCATTTATCAGTGTAGCAACGGTCACCCTTTAGGAAGAGTTTTGTTCCTTCACGGCGACACATACGACACTTGGCTGCGGTATATTTAGCCATTATAATTCCTTTGTTGGCTTTACGCTAGATAATACTAGCTTCCTCACCTGTTAAAAATCTCGCTGAGCTTAAAAAAGACAGCGAAATTTTATATCACATAAGCGTGTGATTTTTTCACAACGCTCTAACTCACACTATACGCGACGACGCTTGGGCGGTCTGCACCCATTATGTGGAATGGGGGTGATGTCACGAATAAAGGCCACTTTGAAGCCCACGGCGTTAATGGCGCGCATGGCAGCCTCACGACCGGAACCTGGGCCTTTTACATAAACACCCACGGTGCGCATACCGTTTTCTTGGGCTTTGCGGGCGGCGGTTTCTGCTGCAACTTGGGCGGCAAATGGGGTAGACTTACGTGAACCCTTAAAACCACTTTGTCCAGCAGATGCCCAACTCACAGCATTACCACGGGTGTCTGTAAAGGTAATAATTGTATTATTAAAAGAAGCTTGAATGTGAGCAATGCCCACTG
>CAYJNE010000219.1:0-2836 GCA_964371345.1 uncultured Desulfovibrionaceae bacterium
CCACTTTCACTAATATCCCCAATTAAGCGGTTAAATGAAAACGTAAAGGGGCGTACTGGCAATTCACTTTGCACTAATTTCGCAGGATTAAGAATATCACGAGGGTCAACCCTTTCTTTAAATTCACGTAATTCTTCCAGTCTATTATGGTCTAAGAAAGCTATTTTTGTAATGCCGATACCATGCTCACCAGAAACGGAGCCGCCCATTTCCTTAGTGGTTTTCATAACCCTTGCGGCTACATTTTCGGCTTCTTCCAACATGTGGTGATCGCTTGAGTTTACAGGAATATTTACATGGCAATTACCGTCACCAGCGTGCATATGACTGGCCACAATAATGCGGCTTGCCTGCATATAGTCGTGAATGGCCTTGATTTTACGAGCCAAATGCGGGTATTTATTTTCAAGCTCCTTTAAAAATAATACCCCGCGCATGAGCATTTCTTCATCACTAAAGTCGGTGGCTAAAACGTCACCCCGTGCGGCTTTGGATGCATAGGAAAATTCTTTATTAAATTCTTTGTCTTCCAAGGCAAACCCAGGCAAACGCCCTACAGATTGCAAGGCATAACGAAAAGCCGCCGCCGCACACTCAAGGTTTAATTGCTCAAGAAAAAGTGCAAAATCGGGAATGCGCTCAATGGGAATAACCACGTCTTCATTAATCTTAAATCCAGAAGTACGCTTGGAAATGGCAGAAAGTCTGTGCCTATCTTCCCAAAATAGTGCGGCCTCTTTTTCATCCTTTGCAACCATGATGTCCACATGGTCTTGCTCATTAACAATTTCTACAATTTCAGACACATAACTATCTAATAAGTATGATTCATCGCCGTCTAGTTGCAAAATAATTACAGATATGGGGTCACTTTCGTACTTGGTTGATTTTCTTTTGTATTCAATAGCTTGAACATACTTGGCATTAAATTCTTCTAAGGCAGAAAGTTTGGCGTAGTCGCCCTCCTCACGCACTCGATTTCTAAAAGCCACAAGCTCTTGAATGACCACGGCTGCCGTATGCATGGAGCGACCAAAAAACTCCAGCACCATAACCCTAGAATACTTAGGCTTATTGTGCAAAATAAAACAGGCTTGAGTTATAATACCGTCAACGCCTTCCTTTTGAATACCAGGAAGACCCCCAAGAGCCTTGTTGGTAACGTCCTTGCCAAGGCCAGGCAAGCGCACCTCATCTCCACGCAATGTCACAACACTACGCACGCCTCCAGATACATCTTTTATTTCAAAAATTGCAGTATCTTCAGCTAATATTTTATGACGAGGGTGGTCTTTGCGCTCAACGGTGATGACTTCACCCGTTGGTGTAACCATTCGCCACCAAAGGAGATTATCCAAAGTAGTACCATATTCAAAGGCACAAGGGCCGCCCGCATTTTCAGAAATATTACCACCAATGCTTGAAGCCAATTTTGAGGCTGGATCAACGGAAAAAAACAAATTCTTAGTAGCGGCTACCTTAATAATCTCATGAGTAAGAACACCAGCCTCGCAAGTTATGGTCATGGCCTCGGTGTCTACAGGTTCAATCTGGGTTAGGCGAGTGAGGTTGACCACCACTGTGCGCTTTCTGGCAGGAACAGTGCCACCAGTTAAGCCAGAACCACCCCCACGGGGAATTAATGCAAACTTTTTATCATTGGCAAGGCGAACCAAGGCCGCCACCTGTTCTGTATTATTGGGTTCCACCACGCACAGCGGCAACTCCATGCGTAAGTCCGTGGCATCGGTAGCATTTTCCACCAAGGCTCCAGGACGCAAAATAATACACTCTTCGGGCATTATTTTTCTAAATTCTTCAATTAATTCATCACGGAAGGCCATTTCTGCACTATGGGCAGACCAAAACATGGTAATGCCCTCACCAATGCTTGTGGCATAGTGATGCGCAAGGGCCAAGGATTCAGAATTATAGCGAGTTTGCACGCTTTGACGCACAGTTTCTGCGTCAATAAATGGATTATAGGCCACCAAAAAGAGTTCTTCGGCAATGGCAATGGCAAGATTGCGCACCGATTCGGGCCATTCTTCAAAATCATTTCGATTGATGCGTAAAATACGGTTTACAACATAATCGGGTAGGATAGATATATGTGGGCCTTTATGCGCCATGTTCTTCTCTTATAACCAAGTTAAATAAGGGCAGGTGGCAAGGGAGCTGTTAAGATAGCGAGAGTCATGCGTCACTTCCTCTCCCACCCAATGTGGTTTTACAAATGCTTGTGCCTCGGTATCAAGTTCAATTTCTGCCAGCACCAGTCCTGCATTTTCTCCAGAAAATACATCAACTTCCCACATCATACCTTCATAAGAGATGTGGTAGCGTATTTTTTCAATAATCGGCCTCTTAGCCAATGTATTAAGTATGATTTGGCCCTCGTCAAGGGGTATTTCATATTCATATTCACTGCGGGCAAAGCTTGCACCTTGCACAGGGGCCTTTATGGTGATGTAGGCTTTAGCACCACGAGTGCGCACCCGCACAACGCGCTCCTTATCGGTGCTTAAATAACCTTGGGCAATGTGCATACCAGTAATACCCAACCAAGGCTCCCCAATAACAAGGAATTTACGCTCTATTTCCGTACCCATAGTATTAACAATTTATAATATTCACCATATAAGATAGTGAAGTTATATAATTTTTAAAGGCATGGATGCGTTGCTGTCTATTTGCGTAATTGCTCGCAAGCTCGCAAACGCAAACGGCTTCGCCGCCCTTTGGATAGCTACCACGCCAAACTTTGTTTGGCTCGCAATGACCTAAGCTTAGTTTAAGCCTATCGCAAAAATATCACATTCAAAAAGCTTACTGC
>CAYJNE010000220.1:0-2835 GCA_964371345.1 uncultured Desulfovibrionaceae bacterium
CAAGGCGTGTGATACCAGAAATATCGTGGAATACTGCCACCGCCCCAAGATTTAAATCATTGGTACCAGCGCGGGTTAACTGAATGGAAAATATGCGCTCAGGGGCAATCTCCAATTGTAGAGGGCCACTGCTTTGCATGCCGTTATTGTTTTGCGCTGGTAGTTGGATTATTTTTTCAATGGCGGCTTGTAGTGCGGGTATGGGGATGGCCTCAACCACTTGCTTACCTGTAGCCCTTTCTACATTGGGAAACATAGTGCGCAAGGCTTTATTATAATTGCGAATATTACCTTGATGGCCCAACACTAATACGCCTTCAGTCATGGTATCAAGTATGCTTTGTAATTGCTCTTTTTGGTCAGCCATGGTGCGAATATTTTCTTCAACTTGGGTGGCCATGTGGTTTACTTTGCCCTCAAGGGGGGTAAATTCTTTATTTAATAAATTGGTTAGGCGTAGTTGGTATTTGCCTTGAGCTATTCCTTCTATGGTATGTATTATCTGTGCAAGATCACGCTTAAGCGGCTTTGTGAGTAAGTATGCAACGCTTATGGCAAGGATGAACGTAAATGCAATAACGAATAAAATCACTCTGGTTTGATTTTGCATAAAGGGCAAATATCCAGCAGTGGGAATTGCTAAGCGAATGATATTATTATTGTTAAGGCGCACAGCCGCAAATACGGCTTGTGCTTCTAATTCGTCATGATAGCGTGTGTTTGTGCCTTCGCCTGTGTTTATGGCGGCCTTTATTTCTGGTCTATCGGCATAGTTATGGGCAGGAGAGAGATATTCTTCAGGAATATGGCTATCGTTTAAGGTGTTTCCCTTGGCATCAAGTAGGCTAATACGCACATTGGGGAGGCGAATTTGGGCAATTTCTCTAGCCTTAAATTCTGGCATATTGTTGTATAAATGCGCTACTAATTGTGCCTCGCTTAAGGTTTGAGTTGTTAATTCTTGCAAGATGCTTTCTTGTAAATTTGTACGCACATAGGTTATGGCTATGGCAAAAGCAAGGCCAATACTTATGAGTGCGATGAAGAAAGTTCTATTAAAAAATGACATTAAATTATATTTACCTTAATGTTGTATATCGCCCTAGTTTGGGACTGTTAAAATCTCAGTTTTTGGAATAAAAGGCGTGGATTGCCACGTCCTCAACCCTCGCTGCGCTTGAGCTTCGTCCTCGCAATGACCAAGGCGAAAGTTGCTTGAGGGAAGTATTTTTTTGTAAACAAAATTTCGGTTTTTTCGTGGCAATCCATATGTAATCTTCGCAAAAAGCTAACTTCAAAATCCTTTTAGTTATATTATCCGTTTTAGTTGTTTCCAAAATCATCACGGTAGTTTCATATATGGTACTTTTTCAACGAATTACTAACTCTTAAATCGGTATCCAACCCCACGCACAGTCTCAAGACTATCGGCCCGTGTACCAAGCTTGGCCCTAAGCCGACGAATGTGCGTATCAACTGTGCGGGCATAGCCTTCAAATTGATAGCCCCATACAGTGTTTAGAAGTTGCTCACGAGTGCGCACAGTACCAGCATGGCGCATAACATCTTCTAAAAGCCGAAACTCTGTGGCTGTTAATTCCACTTGTTCATTATTTACTGTAACCGTATGTGCCGCTGGGTCAAGGCGTATACCGTGTTTGGATAAGCTAGGCCCTGTATTGTTTTTTTCTTGGCGGCGTAAAATTGCCCGTATGCGTAAAATTAGCTCACGCACGCTAAAGGGTTTAACAAGATAATCATCCGCCCCAAGTTCAAGCCCTACGATGCGGTCAATTTCTTCACCCTTGGCTGTGAGCATAATTATGGGAATGTTTGCCGTTTGTGCATTGCGCTTAAGCTCACGGCAAACCTGAAAACCGTCCTTTCCTGGCATCATAACATCAAGTAGTATAATGTCTGGCTTATGGGTTGCGGCAAGTTCAAGCCCTTTGATGCCGTCTTCGGCTTGAATGGGGGTAAAGCCTTCACGTTCAAGGTTGAAGCTTATTAAATCACGTATATCGTCTTCATCTTCTACTATAAGTACTGTTGCCTTAATCATGTTTTATCCTTGGTTTTGCAAAATCATCCTACATAAAATCTGGTCGAAAGTTAAGGCTATTATTGTGGCAAAAATACGTTGTAACTGTTACAAAATAGTTACGAATGGTAGATTTTAGCTTAATGTGAATGTCACCACTCTTTCTAACTTTTGTCATGCTTTTGTAACATTAGCAAACGATACCTACATACGCCGCATGAAGGAATGATGTTTATGCGGACTGTCCTTAAAAGTATCTTGGAGGACAGGGGATAAATGGTTAATGGGCAAGTGGGCCCAAAACAAAATAAGCTGATTTTATTTTGTATTAACAAAATTTACGGAGAATTAAAAAATGAAATTTTCTCGCATTATTCTTACTGCTCTTTTGAGCCTTGGTCTAGCTGCTCCAGCATTTGCTTCTGGAGAAGTTGCAATTAACGGTTCTACCACTGTTCTTCCCGTGGTACAAAAAACTGCTGAAGCTTTCATGGCTGAAAATCCCAGTGCAGTACTTTCCATTTCTGGTGGTGGTTCTGGTAATGGGATTAAGGCTATCATTGACGGCCTTTGTGACATCGCCATGGCTTCTCGTGATATTAAAGAAAAAGAAATTAAACTTGCTGGCACCAAGGGTGTTAAGCCCATGCGCCACGTTGTAGCCATTGACGCTCTTGTGCCAGTTGTGCACCCTTCTAACCCTGTTAAAAACCTTACCGTTGCTCAACTTGCTGACATTTATATGGGTAAGGTAAGAAATTGGGAAGAAGTAGGCGGCCCAGATGCTAGAGTTG
>CAYJNE010000221.1:0-2811 GCA_964371345.1 uncultured Desulfovibrionaceae bacterium
CATTAAATATAACTGCGCTATGTTCTTCAATTATTTCTTGAATTAAACCTTGCACTGCTTCGTTTAATTTATCTTTCTTGCCAGCGCAGAATTTTTCTAAATAGTCTGCGGCAAATTTAATGGAATCTGCCATCATGGCATTTAGAGCAGCAAGGGGACCAGCAGCAGACATGCTTGAACCAACAGCACGAAATTCAAAACGATTTCCTGTAAATGCCACGGGGCTTGTGCGGTTTCTATCGCCCGGGTCAGCTGGTAAGGGTGGCAGTGTATCAACACCCACATTCATTAGGCGTTTGCCCTTAGCTCCCTTAACTCGTCCTGCTCTAAACTGCTCAAATACATCAGTTAATTGGTCGCCAAGGAATATGGACATAATGGCAGGCGGTGCTTCATGCGCGCCTAAACGGTGATCATTGGATGCAGAGGCCACGGTGGCACGTAAAAGTGCCCCAAATTTATGCACAGATCTAATCATACATGCACAAAATACCATGAATTTTGCATTTTCATGTGGGGTATCGCCTGGGTCAAATAATGAACCAAGCTCAGCATTACCAATGGAATAATTTAAATGCTTACCAGAGCCGTTAATGCCATTAAATGGTTTTTCATGCAAAAGGCATTTTAAGCCATAGTTTTTGGCCACATTACGCAACTTAGTCATAATAATATGGTTATGGTCAACGGCCAAGTTGCCAGATTCGTAGCGAGGTGCGATTTCATACTGGCTTGGGGCAACTTCATTGTGCCTTGTCATAACAGGAACACCAAGCTTGTATAGCTCACGCTCAACTTCCATCATAAAGGATAGGACACGTTGCGGAATTACACCAAAATATTGGTCGCTAAATTCTTGACCCTTGGCAGGGCGTGCTCCAAAAAGAGTACGTGCGGCTATGTGAATATCAGGTCGTGCAAAGTTGAAATTGGCATCAATTAAAAAATATTCTTGCTCAATGCCTGCATAGGAAATAATTGGCAATTCAGTGTGAATATCAAAGATTGCCAAAAGGCGTTTTGCCTCCTGGTTAATACTTTGATTTGAGCGTAAAAGAGGCGTTTTTTTATCAAGGGCAATGCCAGTCCAAGACAGGAATACCGTTGGAATACATAGGAAAGTTCCGTTAGGATTTTCCATAATATAGGCCGGACTTGTTACGTCCCATGCTGTATAGCCACGAGCTTCAAATGTTGAGCGCAAGCCACCAGAAGGGAAGCTTGAAGCGTCAGGCTCGCCTTGTATGAGCATGGTTCCAGAAAATTCCGCAAGCACACCACCATAACCGTCTGGCTGTAAGAAGCTATCATGCTTTTCGGCAGTTGTGCCAGTAAGCGGGTAAAATATATGTGTAAAGTGTGTAGCGCCTTTTTCAATGGCCCAGTCCTTCATAACTGCGGCAACGGTGTCTGCAATATTTGGATCCATACGCTGCCCAAAATCAATGGTTTTGCGCAAAGATTTGTATATGCTACGCGGCAAACGCTCACGCATGACCTTATCATTAAAAACATTACAAGCAAAAATATCTTGAGGGCTTGTATCTGCGAAGTTAAGGGGGGCATTGGCAGGGCGATAATTGGTAATCGCTTGAATGGCGTTATGACGCGCATTATTTGTAGGCATGTGGAAACTCCCTATTTGTTAAATGTATAACTTCCCCACCATACAAAAAAGTTCTTGGGGCGTAAAGTTTTATGTGCTGAATAAATTTTGGCTTAAAAAATTTTTTTGCAAATAATTTTAATCCATAAAATTAGGATGATACATAGTTCTTGCCAAGTGCATACTTCATGTGTAATTGTTTTGTTATTATCACATCCATGTACTGCGAGTAATTTTAAAATCGTTCTGCGATTGAAAATGAGGAAGAAATGCTTGAAACATTTATGCAAGCAATAGGTAATGTATTGGAAATACATCCTATTTTGGCAGTGTTAGCTTGTTTTTTTTGGGGTGTTAGTAGTGTAATTTTATCGCCTTGCCAATTTGCAACCGTGTCTATTTTATCTGCGCCAAATATTGTGGATTCAAAGGTTAATTTTAAAGTGCCAATTTTTTTGCTTGGGCATGCCTTGGCATTATTTATTATTGGTTTGGCCTTTGTGCTTTTTAGTATTCAGATGGATTTTTTTGGGCATTATTGGACGGTGCCCTTTGGCGTGCTTTTTATTTATATGGCTTATCAACTGGTTAAGCATACCCATTGTAACCATTGCGCTCCAGAAAATTCTATGAGTGGCTTTGTAAATAAATTTACGAAGTTTACGGCAAAAACCCCCTTGGGATTTTTTAGTCTTGGGCTAGCTTATGGTTTTTTATCAAGCTCTTGTGTTTTAGTATTTTTATTGCCTGTATTATTTCTTGGCAGTGGGCAAAGTTTGAGTTTGCTCCTTTGCTTTAGTGCGGCCTTTGCTCTTGGGCACAGTATGCCAATTATCTTGGCAGGTGTGCTCGCAAAATCAATGCATAACCTCATGTGCACCACTGGTGAGTTTGTTAGCTGGCCAAGGCGTGTGCTTGCGGTATTATTTGTTGCTGTGGGGCTTATACTTGTGGCGCACCCATTTCTTGAGCTTATGGGCTTTGATTTTCATGGACACGGACATGGGCACGGGCATGAGCACGGGCATGAGCATGAGCACAACCATGAGGATGCACACGAGCACGGGCATGATCATTAGTATTATGTAATCGACACTTGAAAGATGTTTTGTTTCAGATGCTTAGCATTTTTCTGGTCCGATTATTTAGTGGACCTGAAAAACGCATTTTAAATGCATTTTTCTAAAGGCACGCTGGCTCCAAAT
>CAYJNE010000222.1:0-2809 GCA_964371345.1 uncultured Desulfovibrionaceae bacterium
CGTATGACGCTTGGTCGCATGTCCTATGCGACACAAGCTATCGCAAGCGTCGCCTTCGCTGGAAGTGAATTCCAGCTTGTCCCTTGCTTGCTCCCCTGCGGGGCTTGCCCACGTCCTGTGGGCAGTGTGTTATTTAGCCGATAGCTGCCGCCTCATCTACAATCCAAATAAGGTCGCCAAAAGTGGGGCGTACCATTTGTGCAGGTAGGGTCGGCGGAGCTAAAAGGTCAAGAACTTTTTGCAAGGCATTGTGCTTATCCTTACCAGATACCATAAACATGCAACAGCGTGCATTGTTAAGCACAGGCAAGGTTAGGGTAATGCGGTCGGCTTTGCGCTCGGGCACGTATTGGTCAATGCAAAGACGCTTTTTTTCGACCATAGCTGGTGTATTTACAAAAATTGAACCAGTGTGTCCTTCATCGCCCATGCCAAGTAGGATAAAGTCAAAGCGAGGAATATCTTTAGGAGTTTTGAAGTGCTCTCTAAGTAAGGCCTCATAAGCCATGGCAGATTCTTCGGGATTACCTTCGCCCTTCATTCTATAGTAATGTGTGGCTTGTACGTTGGATAGGAGCTCACGTCTGGCCATGGCATAGTTGCTATCTTTGTGGTCGGGGCCAACGCAGCGTTCATCCACCCAATAAATGGCAATTTTATCCCATGGTAAGCGTTCTGCCCAGTCGGGGCTGCTAATTAGTTGGAAAAAAGGTATGGGGGTAACACCACCAGAAATGGCGATATTATATATGCCACGTTCGGCAATGGCTTCTTCACAAGCTGAGGCAAAAATATGTGCGGCACGCTCGGCCATGGCTGCTTCATCTTTATGAATAAGCACAGATACGTGTGTGGAACGGCTTAGGTTTGACATGATATATACTCCTTAAATAAACAAGCTAAAAATAATGCCATAAAAAAGAATAGAATGGAAGAACTTTATAACATCCTAAAATATTTGAATGATGTAATAAATGTTTGTTACGTTATTGTGCCAATCTATGTTTTTTTGTGAATAATAGCTGCCCATTGCCTAGGGTCATAAATGAAACCTTAGCGGTACAAGAAAAACTTTGAGCACTAAGTATTTCCGCAGCTTGTTCTACATTGGGATCAAGGGTTACGCTGTATGAGTCTTGAAGGTCAACACCTGGCAATAAACGTGCAGCCATATTGAGATTTCTATTAAATTCTATGTTGCCTTGCTCGGTAGTGGCAGTGACTGTGGTTGCAAATGCCATATTGCGTATAATATATGGGCCATTATTATAGCCATTTATGCGCACAAAAAGTGTAGATGTCCCGTCTGATGCTGTGTGCACAAAGGCTGTGCACTCTTTTACGCTAAACTGTGCATTCATGCGCGCTTGAATGGCAGCATTATCTTTTTGAAATTTAAGGTCACGTAACACTTCTAGCTTGTTTTCTTCAGCAATATAATCTTTTATTATAACATCAATATTTCTAAAGCGAGTTACAATCCAGTCGTCCTTTTTATTTATGGAAAATAATAATTTATAGTCTTTTTTCAAACGTGGATAATGTACGCTTACGCTAATTATGGCTTCATTTTCAACGGCAGTTTCAAGCTTAAACTTACCAGCAATTTGGGCCACAAAGTCCGCAGGTAGTGGCTCTAGTGGTGCAAGGGGAGTTTGGTTGGGGTTTGGCTTAACTTCTTTATCTTTATTTTGCATTCCGACTATGAAGTCTTTTTGTATTTGTTCAGACATTACTATGTAATTGGTTTCTCTGGGCTTATCAGGGGTTGGGGGGATGGGAGCTCTAACTATATGCTTGGCAACGTCTTCACTAATACCACGAAAATCCACCAATGCGGCCAGTGTAGCAAAGTCATTGCTTTGTGTGGCAAGGTTTAAACGCTCTAAAAAATGCTCGGGGCTTTGTAAAAAAGTATAATGCTTCCAACCGAAAAAACCACCAGTTGAGATAGCAATAAATACAATAGTTCCAACGATATACCAGAGTTTTGTTTTAACAAAATCTTTTAGCTTTGATACAAAGGACATATAAACTCCTTAGAAATAGCACCTTTTGCAATTTATCGTGCGGAGGCCTTGAAATTATTACTCCTGCTTTCCATTACAGCCAAGGGTCGTACACCTTTTACGCCTACAGGGTCAAGTCTAAGAGCTATGCTTGTAAGTGGTTTTTGCGGAGTAATATCAAGACGCAAATGCACAAGCGCGCCAATAGGCAAAGGAACTACAGTGCTATTACCCTTATGCCACCACGAATTTTCATGCCAAGTACTTGGCGGCCCTAATAGGGTGGATGCGGTGGATAGCCTACCTTCTGGTGCGATTTTGCGTAAAATTGTGCGTGCCTCATTCCAAGAACACCACAAACTATGCTGTAAAAAATATGGCAATGTTTGCCGTTTGGATAATAAACCTAAGAGGGAAAATTTGTTCCAAAATTGTAATAATATACCCTTGGTTGCAAGGCGCGAAGCTTCATTAAGCATGGCCTTTAGCGGAGGGTATGCTTCCTTACGTGGTGCAGGCCTAAGTATGACATAATCAAAGCTTTTATCATCAAAAGGTAAATGCTCTAGGCTGTTCATATACACATCTACCTTTTGGCGTAGGGCTTCTCTTGTCATGTCCATATGCTCTTGTGATGCGGCTATGGCACTAACATCAAACCCGCTTTCCCAAAGTATTTCTAGGCTTTTCCAATGTCCATAACCCATGGCAAGTACATTATGCCCACGCCTTGGCCAGGGAGAGAGCATTTCCTTGGTTAGGTGTATGGTACTTGAAAGTACATAGGAGCCTTGTTTACC
>CAYJNE010000223.1:0-2801 GCA_964371345.1 uncultured Desulfovibrionaceae bacterium
GAGCGGAAATCTAAAAATATATGATGTTCGTGTTCAAGATAAGTTTGGTCCATGGTTATATGTAGAAGAAGGCACCTTAAGCCTTAATTGGGGTAGTGTTTTTCGTGCTATCATAGCTGTTCTACAACACCAACAAAGCGGCTCCGTAAGTTCCTTCCTATATGATAATGGTGTGCCGCTAAGCAAAGCACATATCAAGAGTGATGCTTATGTACGGGATGAGGGTAGTGTGCTTGAGGCAAATACAACAGGAAACGATGCCAAAAATTTACCAAGGACGCTTGAAAACGCATCAAGTAATCAATTGCATGAAACCGAATTTGGGCTTGAAACCATGCAAAAAAATGTTGTTCCCATTGCGCCCGAAAGCTATGATGCAGATGTCATAGATAATTTACTTGAACCTGAAGAAATTCTTAAAAATAAAGTTGTTATAGGTATAGAGCTTGGCACTTTGCTTGGCGTGCGCATGCCACGTTTTCCGCGCTATGCAGAAGGTGCAAAAGAAGATGATGAACCTGAAATAAATAGTGATCTTTCATTTTTGCCCCCTTGGTGTGCCATAGATATTGGCGAACTTGAACTTGCAGACTTTCATCTTGGCCCATCAGGTCGCGATATATTTATTGGGGCGCGTTTTCAAGGGCAAATTGGCGCGAAACAGTTAAGAATTCGCAGTGTTTTTCTTGCAGAAAAATCAAGTTCGGGGCAATGGGTTTTACCCTTTACCCAAGACTTGCCCGCAGATGTAACGCTATCTCTACGTGAGCTTCGTAATAGAATGGTCAAGCCTGAAGATGGCAATAGCAATAAGGTGCACGATTTTTTCAATGAAAATAAATTTCTTGGTCTTAGTACCTTTGATTATGATGCTGGTAATTTGGATGTTCGTTTTTCTTGGCTTGATAGTTTAATTAGTCAAAATGCATTGCAGGGTTTGCAAAGTGTTTGGGCACGTATGCGTATGCTTGGGCATTTGCCAACATGGCCGCCCACCGATGAAAAGCCCATGCAGGCAAAGATTGTAAGCCGCTTTGGCGCAACATATGGCAACAATAATGAACGCATCAAAGCCTCCCTTGCCTCTGCCCAATTTTATACCAATGGTGAATCCTTTATTGTTAGGGATTTGAACGTATTAAGTCCAATACAAGACCCAAATATAACAATTTCTGGTAGCGTAGGCATGGACCCCATAAAAAGCTTTGGGACTCAATTTAAGGTTGCCATTAAAGATATTGGTCTGTTTGCAGATGTGCTTGGTCTTGATGCCACAAGAAACCCTATCACTGGCAAGGCTAATTTGGATGTTTATATAACTAGAGGTGGTAAACGCTTGCTTTGGTGGACAAAACCTCTACCGCCAGTTCAAGAACAGCGGGCTTTTGCTGGCTTTATTGCCTCACCATATGATTTTTCAATTCTAGCTCAGGATATGGGTACGGCCATTAGAACCATTTGGGCATCCATCAAAAAATTAGATAAATATGCTGCTAATCCACCAATAATTGAAGAAACCCGTCTGCCTTCACCTTCACGCTTTGATGATGGTTTGCAATTACGCATAAAATTTGCAAGCCCTGTTTTAACTTTGCCGTCAGGCCCCATGAAGGATGTATTTTTTAGCATTAACGCAAAATCTGTAGACGCTTTTTCTGCACCTTCTGGCACGGCCTTTGTGAACAAAGATACATTTGCAGAATATAAAGAATTGCAAGCAAATGACCCAAGATATAAGCAATCAAGCGCGCTTGATTTCACAGCAGATGGCGTTGCTCGTGGTCTTGTGGGTAATGCTTTTGCTCGCATTGGAGATATGCATGCGCATGGTACTGGGGGCTTAGCATTTAATTGGTTTCTTGGTGGCATGCATGATGAATCTCGGGTGCTTCAGCTAGAAATTGAAGACTTCGGATTGCGCCTGCCTGGCATAAATAGCGAAGCTGACATTGGTTTTGCCTATGCCTTGCCCATGGTAAGTAGAAACTGGCCTTGGATAGATGGTACGTTTAGCTTTAATGTGGAGAGTTGGCGTTGGCTTGGTGCAATTATGCAAACCAATGTACGCGGTAGCAATGTTGAACTCTCTGCCAAGTTAAAATCATTCTTGGATGCCAATGGTAAGCCTCAACAGTATATGGATGTTTCCTTGGGTGCGGCGAGGATGGACTCTACGCAATTCTTGGTGCGTGATGTGTATGGTACAGCTAAGAGTGAAAATTTACACGCCTTGGCAGATATATTAGCTCTTTCTGCTGGTAATTTACGTCAAGCATTGGAAAAAAAGCTTGTGTATGTAGCATCCCCCAATACCATCTTGATGGAATCACAATTAAATTTGGGTGCTGGGCGCAGTGGTGGTTTTAGTTGGGATCGTGGTAGCTTTGATTTGCGCGTAATTGATGAAAACGCCACCTTCAAAGCTCTAATGCATGGCGATATATCTGCCATCTTAAACGGCACATATAGTTTTAGAAAGCGGGTGGTTGGGCTTAAAGCATTAGAGTTTATAGAACGCTAAACCGTTATATTGAAAAATGTTAATAAATCATTGGTCTCATCGCTAAAACTTTCTGTAAAGCGTGACATAAGCTCAACGGATACATCGTCATTGGATAAAACTTCACGCTTCATGGTATCATCTCCTGAAAGCCCAAGAGTGTCCATAAGTTCCGTAAAGTGGTTATACATATTGCCCCAAAGGTCGGCATATTTTTCTGGATCTTTTTCGTAAACATTACGGTTTATTTCATCATTGGCATTACCAATGGTAAATGTGCCATCATCTTCATATTGTTCAC
>CAYJNE010000224.1:0-2788 GCA_964371345.1 uncultured Desulfovibrionaceae bacterium
TATCATCTTGGCGTGAAAGGCGAAAGAGCAAGGCCGCAAGCAAGCTTAATAAATAACTTGCAAGAGAAATTTGTTTTTTAGCCGCAAGCTTACGCAAACCAAGTAGCGTTTTTTCATTAAGCATGCGTGAAACCGCACCTTCATTTTGCGTACTTCCTGTGCTTTGCGTGGCATCTTGCGGTAGTCTTATATGCTCTGGCATATTGTATAATTGCTTGCGCCACCACTCTCTTTCCTCATGCCATGTTTTTTGCTCAGCAAGCAGTGCATAATCAGCATATTGCATGGGCAATGGGGAGAGGGGTATCGTTGGATTTTCATATAAAGCAAGAAGTTCGCTAGAAAATATTTGTATGGACCAACCGTCACCAACAATGTGATGCATGCCAATGGCTAAATATTGCTCGCCATTTTCTGTATTGCAAAGGCAAAGGCGTAGCATATTTTTGCTAAGATCAAAGGGCTTTATGGCTTCTGCTGCCATGAGGCTTAAGGCCTCTTTGTCTGAAAATGAACCTGTATATTCTTTACAAGTAGCCGCACTTTTGGCGGTTACTTCTTGGAATATTTGCCCGTCCTTTTCCACAATAAGGGTACGTAAAATCACATGTCGAGCAGCCAAGGCTTCAAGTGCTTGCTCTAAGCGTTCTTTATTTATTGATTGCAAGCACTTAAAAATAAATACCATATTATAGGCTGTGCTTTTTTCCTGCATACAATGCAAGACATATAATCTTTGTTGGGCATGGCTTAGAGGATATAGCTTGCCTATTTGCACTGGTGCCTGTTCTGTTGCTTGTGCATGTATTTCAACATTTTTTTGCTGACTTGCTGCAAGCTTTTGGCTTAATAAATGAGCTGTGGGATTATCAAATAGATCTCGCACAGTAAGCTCAGTGCCATAATGTTTGTTGATGCTATTGGTAATTTGAACGGCAAGCAGACTATGTCCACCAAGGTCAAAAAAGCTTGCATGGGCATCAAACTCCATGCCATCAAAATGCTCATGGAATATTGCAAGAATGTGAGCTTGCTCTTGTGTAGCCACTGCCAAAGGTTTTGCAATTTGCTGTGCTTCGGGAGCATTTATTTGTGCTTGCCATTTTTGCTCTATTATTTGGCTAGAATTAAGCAATTCTTCAATTATTAATTGGCTATTACCAGCTAGCATACTTTGCATAAGGCGTTTAAATCGTATGCCAAGGGCCTGCATACGCTCATCACTGAAAATCTCGGCATAATATAGCAAAGAAAAGAATAGCCCCTTGTCTTTGTGGCTAATATAGATGGATAAATCTGTGGTAGCTGTGTGAGAATCAAGAGTATGCAAGGTGAAATCTTCAACAGCATCTGCCTCATAATTCATGTATGAAATAATAATTTGCGAAATGCCTGGGCAAGCTGGGTCAACAGGAAGACGAAGCTCACTTAGTAAGTCCGACTCCGAAAAGGCAGCATGCTGTAAGGAATTTAGGCTGTTAATATGCACATTTTGTATAAAATCTGATACTTTTTGTGATTTATCTACATGCATGCGTGTGGGGAGTAAGCATGCAAGCATGCCTACACAATGGGCAAATTCTGCTGTTCTGGTGTCGGTGGCAAGACCAAGGTTAATGTGCTCGCTTTGCGTATCTGCATAGACAAGCAAGACCCATAGGCTATGAATTAAGGAGTTTAAAGTGCATTTGTGTGACTTGGCAAAATCTCGCAACTTTTCTGTTTCACTTTGTGAAATGAAGAAATTGCTCTGCGCGCCCTTAAAGGTAAAATGTTGCGGTCTTGAATAATCGCAAGGTAGGCTTACTTTTAAAAGCCCTTGTTTTTGTAAGGTGTGCGCATCCTTGTATTGGTCAAGCCAATATGCTCTTGCTCTTTGTTCAGCATCTTGGGCTAAATGCTGTTGCCATGCAATATCCTTCATTTGACTTATATTGTCTGGTAAATTCTCTTGGCGTAAAAGTGCAAAAAATTCATGCATTAATATGCCAAGCCCCTTGGCATCGCAAAGGCTATGATGAATATCAAAAAAGAGTGTCTTGCCATGTGCATTATGCAAATCTTGCTCAGGCTGTGTATGCACTAAGGCCATACGCCATAAGGGAAGGCTCTCAGCTTCAAAGGGGCGTACCAAGCTAACGGCTTCATTTAAGTTATTAAATTCATGCTCCTCAATTAACATGGCTTGCTTGTGTGCATCTTCAAGGTCATTCATTTCAACTATGCACATACGTGGATTTAAGTCACGCACATTGATAAAATGCGTGCGTAAGACTTCATGCCTAGCTATGAGCAATTGTAGAGCTTTTTCAAGGTCAGCAAGCTCATAGTGCTTGGGTAAGGAGAAAAAGCTTGGCAAATTATATCCAGTATGTGGAGGGCTTAAAGCCATGTCCAAAAGTATTGATTTTTGCTCACGCCCAACAGGATAATCAGATAATTTTGGCGTTAGGCTTAAAGCAGGTTGTGACTGCGTAAGCTGGTTAGGGCTTTGCTCATTTAGATAATTTGTAACATATGCACTAAAAGCTTTTAGCTGACTTCTGGTAAGTAAGTCTGTGAGGCTTAGGGAAGTGCCCCAGAGGTCATTAAGGGCACTAATAATACGCATACCTGAGAGAGAATCCCCTCCAAGGGCATAAAAATCATCATTTTCTGTAACACTTTCATGTTCTAAGGCTCGCTGAATAACCGTGCATAGAGCTTCAGAAATGCTCACATTTTCTAAGTCACGTGTGAGTGTGTCATGCGTTTTCTGCGTTTCTTTGGGGGCTTTGTCATTAGCTTC
>CAYJNE010000225.1:0-2782 GCA_964371345.1 uncultured Desulfovibrionaceae bacterium
TACGGTTTTGAGGATATTTTCAGATTTTTTCTTGTGGCAAGGAAAAATTAACTTTTGGAAGGCAGAGCGTATATAAATACGTGCGTTCAAAAAGTTGATTTTGACGCAGCCACAAGGAAAAAGATAAATATTCCAAAAGCGTATAAAAGTATGTGCAGGGTGCTAGCTTGCTAGCACCGCATGGCAAATGCTTTTATGCGGATGTTCACACAAAGAAAAAGCTTTTCATCCAAAGGATTATCCATGAAAATAGCCATAGCAGGTAAAGGCGGCGTAGGAAAAACCACACTCTGCGCAAGGCTTGGCAATGCCCTCGCTCTTTGCGGGCAAGATGTATGGCTAATTGACGCAGACACCGCCACATCCTTGGGCGAATATTGCGGCCTTAATGATGCCGAACTCCCCCCACCTCTGGCTTCACAAAAAGAGCTTTTGCACGAGCGCACCACCGCTGGCAATAACTCCCTGCTATCCCTAACCCCCGAGGTAGACGATTTACCAGAAGCTCTTTGCGTGTCATTACCAGTCATTGGACATGACCCCAAACACAGTAAACATGGCAAAAAAAATCTCTTACTCATGGGTGGTTTGCATCATGCAGGCGGCGGCTGTGCTTGTGAGGCCAATGCTTTGCTAAAGGCTCTATTGGCCCACTTAGTGCTTGAGCGTGAAGAATGGGTGCTCGTGGATTTAGAAGCTGGCGTTGAGCACTTGGGGCGTGGAACTGTGGCCTCGGTGGATTATTTACTAATTGTGGCAGAGCCAAGCAAACATTCCCTAGGTATTGCCGCACAAATTGGGCGCATGGCTGAGGAAATGGGGCTTGAAAAACAAGTGCTGGTGCTAAATAAAGCTACAGAAGAAGATAAGGCCCTGTTAAGCAATCTGAACATAGACGGCTTACCCAAGACCTGTGTGGCAATTCCCCCCTGTGGTAAACTCACACAAAGCCGCCTAAGCTCCACCAATGTGCTTGGCCTAGATGATACAGAAGACGCCAAAACCCACGTAAAGATGTTAGAAATTTTAGCTGCTTGCAGCATTAAATTTTAGTAACAAATTTGTAACAAAATAGCCTTACACCTGCACAATTCATTCATAAAAATGCCTCTAGCAATATTTGGAGAGGTATTGATATGACATATGACGAAAAAATCAGTCAATTGGAATATGTATTAGAAACCGACGGCTTATATCCTGTTTATCAACCCATAGTTTCTTTAAAGGACGGTGAAGTTTTTGCCTATGAAGCCCTAAGCAGGGTCTGCGACCCTCATGAAAAAATGGGTATTGAAGACCTTTTTCACACAGCCGAATGCGCAGACAAGGTTTGGGAGCTTGAACTAAAATGCCGCCAAAAAGCCTTGCATCACTTTGCCTTATCAAAAAACAAGGCCCGTCTCTTTCTTAATATAAACCCTAATATTATTTCTGATAGCGAGTTTAAGCAAGGTGTAACCCAGCAAAACCTTGAAAAACTGGGCCTATGCCAGGATAAAATTACCTTTGAAATTACAGAAAGAGTTGCCGTGCAGAATAAAAAACTATTTAGCGAGGCCATTACTTATTATAAATCACAAAATTATGGCATTGCCATTGATGATGTGGGCTCTGGTTTTTCTGGCCTTAGTGCCATTATTGATATGAAGCCGCTTTTTATCAAGCTTGACAAGTACTTAATTGAAAATATTAATATCGATCATACTAAGCTTATTATGTGCCGAGCCTTGGTGGATTTTTGCAAACAAGCCAACATTAAGGTTATTGCAGAAGGCATTGAAAAGGAAGAAGAACTTGCAGAATTAATTGAACTTGGTGTGGATTATGGTCAAGGTTTTTATTTAGGCTTTCCGCACACAAAACCACAAGATATTACCCTCGAAAAAAAGCTTTATATTCAAGAAAAAAATGAAAAGGAGCTTATTAGCACAGCCAGAACTTCCATTTATCCCACCGTTAAAAATGTTTGTCGTAAGGGTTACACCTTTGGCCCCCATGAAAAAACAAAACATATTTATGAAAAATTACAAAAAAATCCTGACATTACAGAATTTGCCATAGTTGAGGATAAAAAACCCCTTGGCTTTATGACCCGCACAGACTTAAACACCATATTGGGCGGTCGCTATGGCTATAGTATTTTTGGTAAGAAAAAAATCCACGAAGTTTTGCGTAAAAAGTTCCTCAGCGTCAATGTGGACATGGCTGTAGACCAAGTGGCAAAGCTTGCCATGCAACGCGGGCATGATCAATTATATCATCCTATTGTGGTTGAAAAAAATAACCGCTATTATGGCATTGCCACCATTAAAGACTTACTCTCCATTTGCACCAAGGCAGAAATTAGTGCAGCCCTACATGCTAACCCACTCACCAAATTACCTGGCAACTTGCTTATTGAAAAGGAACTTGAGCAACGCCTATTTGGTAAAAATCCCTATGCCATAACATACTATGATATTGATAATTTTAAGGCATATAATGACGCCTATGGCTTTGAAAATGGCGACTTAATGTTGCTTATGTTTTCAAAAATCTTGCAATCTTGTGCCACCAAGCAAGAATTTATTGGGCATATTGGCGGTGATGATTTTATTGCCCTTGCTGACTATGGCTATGAACAAGGGGTGCGCTTTTGTGAGGATGTTATTAATACTTTTTCAAAAGATGTAAAAAAACTCTATAGTAATGAAGATATTAAGCGTGGCTATATTGTTTCAAAAAATAGAAATGGCATTACGGAGAACTTTCCCATTGCAAGCATTTCCATTGCTGGCATCAC
>CAYJNE010000226.1:0-2776 GCA_964371345.1 uncultured Desulfovibrionaceae bacterium
CTTACATAAATAGATAGCAAAGCGTCCATGCCCCATGTGTTTATGCTTTATTCCAAGGCATTTTTGATAACAAGATGCCAAGCCCACAAAAACCAGACACACCAGCAAAAACAAGACCTGCACCCACAAAGCCAGCAAGAAAAAGTAAAGGTTCCCAAATAAAGCTACCCAAAAATCCCAATAAAACCAAAACTCCAGCGGCAATTAAAATTTGACGCTCAAGGGGAATAACCGCATTTTCATCAATGCGTAAAGGCAAATTGGCTTTTTGCCATTCAAGGATGCCACCATCCAAAATATAAGCATTAGGAAAGAGCTTTGACAATTTATGTGCAGCATTTTCCGTGCGCTTTCCAGAGCGGCAAAAAAACACCACATCCTTTTGCGGATCTGCTTTATCCTCTAAATTTTGTAAAGCTACAACTGGCAAGGGGGCAAGCGTTGAGCCCTCAATAGACATTTGCGCAAACTCTACTACGGAACGAATATCTATTAAGCGTGCCGTGCCTTCTGTAAATTTTTTGTGTGCTTCCATTGGTGAAATCTTAGTCAGCATATTCCCTCCATAGTTATTAAAAACGACTCATATTTTTTACAAATTCATATTTAATCTATAGGACATTTTAATTGATATTTCATGGCCTCTACAAAAATGTGCCAGAATAAATAAGCAAATACAACTAAAAACACCACTAAAAGCCCTCGGAAAAATTTTCCAACTCAGTGCCAAAAAATCGACTTTCTACCCTAAAGTTTTTTCCTACCTGTTTTTTTACATCTATAATACATTAAAATAATTATATTTTTATTTTTTGGCACGCTGCTTGCTTATGACAAGTACAGCTAAAAACCACCCAGGAGGTGACTTATGTCTTTGGTCATTAATAATAACTTGATGGCAGCTAACACTGCCCGTAACTTGAACCTACACTATGGTAACCTAAGTCAGTCCACGCAAAGACTTTCTTCAGGTCTTAGAATTAACACTGCGGCTGACGATGCTGCTGGTCTTGCAATTCGTGAATTGCAACGCGCGGACATCGCCACCCTTCATCAAGGTGCACGTAACGCTAACGACGCTATCTCCCTTATCCAAACGGCTGACGGCGCTCTTCAAACCATTGACGAGCAGCTCATCCGTATGAAAGAGCTAGCCGAACAAGCAGCCACCGGTACTTATGATTCTACTCAACGTTTGATGATTGAATCAGAATACCAAGCCCTGGCTTCGGAAATTACCCGTATCGCCACCGCTACAGACTTTAACGGCATCAAATTACTAGACGGAACACTATCTGGTACGCACAATGGTAATGGCCTAAAGTCAGTCGGTTCCCTCAAAGTTCACTTTGGTACTGGTAACGACAGTGCAGAAGACTATTACTACCTAAATATTGGTGATTCCACAGCTTCTGCCCTTGGCCTTGGTAACAATAGTCTCAGAAATGACGGCTACACTGTGTCTACACAAGCACAAGCCCAGCGGTCATTAGACGCTATTAACGAAGCCATTATCTCTAAGGATAAAATCCGTGCCCACCTTGGGGCCACACAAAACCGCTTGGAAGCAACTATTGCTAACTTGAATATTCAAGCTGAAAACCTCCAAGCCGCAGAATCACGTATTTCGGATGTGGACGTTGCCACAGAAATGACAGAATTTGTGCGCAACCAAATCCTCACCCAATCTGCAGTAGCTATGCTATCGCAGGCAAACTCACTGCCAAGGATGGCAATGCAGCTAATAGGCGGCTAGTCATCATTTATATAGGCTGTGGCAGACCAAAGACGGGAGGCTCGGGGGGAGCACCATCCCTCCGGGCCGGTCTTGGAAAGCGCAGCAAGGCAGCATAGGGCACTAGCCCTAAAGAATAAAAATTGGTTAAGCGATTAAGAAGACAGGCTTAATTGGTTAAGCAATAAAACACTAAATAGAAATAGTCCACCAAAAGCGAAGACAGTAAGCTAAGTGTGGGTTATGAAAGGCTCTCTAAGGCCATGCGTGCAGCTTCTTGCTCCGCACGTTTAAGGCTTGGGCCGCTAGCAAAAAATATTTGGCCATCAGGTAATGTTAGGCGCACGTCAAAATTCTTAGCGTGCTCTGGCCCATGGCTACCGGTAAGCACATAGATTGGTCGATCTTTGTGTAGGCTTTGCGTTGTTTCTTGGAGCCTTGTTTTATAGTCCTTATGTTGGCTATGCTCCATCTCCAAGGGCCAGCGAGAATTAAAAATATGCTTAATAACCTTGTGGGCAGCGGGGTATCCGCCGTCCTCAAATACGGCTCCAAGCACAGCCTCAAGTGCGTCACTAAGCACGGTATCACGCGCGCGCCCGCCTTGGCCTTCTTCACCACGCCCAAGGCTTAGGCTCTCGTCAATACCAAGCTCACGTGCAAGCGCGGCTAGAGTTTTCGTACTCACAAGGTTTGAACGAAGCTTAGTTAAATGCCCCTCACGGGCCTTTGGAAAACGGGTAAATAATTCCCAAGACACACAAACTTCAAGCACTGCATCGCCCAAAAATTCTTGGCGTTCATTGTGAGTGTCGGTATCTTTGTTTTCATTGGCAAAAGAACTGTGCGTAAGTGCTAGCTTAAGCAGTTTAATTTGCTTAAATTCATAATCAAGTACTTCTTGTAATGCCTTATATTCACCCATAAAATACATTCTCCCGTAAAAATTCATTCTACCCCAAAAGCTAAAAAACGGCAAATGCGCAATATCTGCCCCTTTCCTCCTCAAGCTTTTCCCTTGACTTTATGCCTGCTTGTGAC
>CAYJNE010000227.1:0-2775 GCA_964371345.1 uncultured Desulfovibrionaceae bacterium
CGGCCTCTGCGACTTTCGCCGTGCCAAGGGCAGAGGCTACACCCGCACTTCCCAAAAATGTAAGGAATTTTCTACGGTTCATTGTGTACCTCCCCGCGCTATTTAGCGCGCTCCTCGTGACAAGATGTGCAAGAAGTATTATCAGGTGCTCCAGCTTCCATGGCAACGTGACAACCCATGCACTGTAAGTGATAGGCGGCCTTTAGAGCAGGACGATCAGGTGTTTCCATGCTCATAGTTGGTGAGTGGCAGTTCACACACTTAGGCGGAGTCTTTGAAGGCGGACTCTGGTGGTGACATGCGGCACAAAGCGTTGCAGGGTCAGTGTGGAAAGCAGAAGCTAATTTGCTTTCACTAACACGGTCAAGGAGTGATTGATAATGTTGTCTATGATTAAACTCATTGGCTTCAAATTCATTAGAAAGTATACCAATGGTAACAACATCTGGAATTTCTTCTGGGTCAATGGGTGTCGCACGCTCAACCTTGCGCTCACGATCCCAAACGGTATCGGCGGCAAGTTCGTGATTTTCGTCCAAATCAATTTCGCCCTTAGCACCCTGAACAAATTGCTCAGAAGACATATAATCGCTCACATCGTGGCATGAGGCGCAGTATTGTTCGGTACGTGCTGGCTTTGGAATAAGAACGTGACAACCAGCACAATCAGGCTGCTTTAAGTTCTCAACGTGACAACTAACGCAACTTTGTGGTGTGGTTGTGCCTTCTGCTCTTTTGGCAATATTTTCGGCATGCATAGCCCGCTCAAGGGTTATGTAATTGCCGTCAGCCTTGCCTTCAACAGTATGACAGCTAGAACACGAAACAGTATCACCAGTGTGATGGCAAGACTCACAATCAGGGATTTTACGTTCGTGAATAAGGTGATTGAAAACAGCAGGACGCATCCCGGCCTCAGAAGGATTTGGCTTTTCGGTCACAGGAAACATTACCATGGCCGAGGGGGCACCGCTGTCGGTTGGCTCTAACTCAGGAGCTGCATTTGCCAAAAATGACATAGTCAGCGTCATGGTCATAACCACAGCAAGCACCGCCATAATCCTCATACATCGTAGCAGTGTTTTACCATTCCTCATGTGATTATCCTTGTTGGATGCAGATGATAATAACCCCAAAATATGCCCATTAACCACATTGTGGCGGCAAAGGCATTCTCTGTAAGACGTGACCCCATCCAAAGGTCAAATTTCACAAAAAACGTCCCCATTACAGAGCAGTAGAAATGTAACGCAAATCATAAATTTCGTCAAGGTGTGTTGTAAGTTAAGTATTTTTTTTGTTATGATTTTTTACAATTTTGTCAAAAGAAAGTGAAATATTTCACGAAAAATTTTTTAGTTATTTTTTTTGCGCACATTAAAGAATTTTGACCTAAGCCTAGTATTAATGTAGCTTGGTAAAAAATTTGGGAATTTATAATATGGATACCATTAAAAATACATCATATCGAGTCACAGCCATTGTTTCTGTATATAATGCCGAGCGTTTTTTACAAGCTTGCCTTGAGGACTTGGTGGCCCAAAGTATTTTTGATGAAACCGAGGTCATTATTATTGATGCTCATTCCCCACAAAATGAAAAACAAATTGCCGAGCAATTTACACAAAAATACTCTAATATCACCTACATAAGAACGCCAGAGCGTGAAGGGCTTTATGCCTCGTGGAATAGAGCCATAAAAATTGCCAAGGGCGAATATATTACCAATGCCAATGCTGATGATAGGCACGCCCCTCATGCATTTGAACGCCTTGCCGCAGAACTTGACGCCCACCCAAATGTGGCCCTTGTGTATGCGGACTCTCGCATTACCAATACAGAAAACGCCCTCTTTCACTCTGCCCCTGTGGTTGGGCATATGCGCTGGCTAGCTTATGACCATATAAATCTTTTGCGCCGCTGCGAAATGGGGCCTCAACCTATGTGGAGGCGATCTGTGCATGACAGCGTGGGCTATTTTGATGAAAGCTTCACCGTTACGGGTGATTATGATATGTGGCTTAGAATTGCAGAACACTACCCCATGCGCCATATACCAGAGGAGCTTGGGCTTTATTTGCGCTATGACAATAATTTAGAAACGCAAAATCAGGCACATACTCAAAGCGAATATCTAAGAGCCCAAGGCAGAGCCTTGCAACACTTTATGAGTACGGATTTTACTGTAGAAATGGGCGAACAATTAAACATGCATAGGGGACGCCTTGAGCGTTATTTATGCAATTTAGAAAATGGTAACAGTATAAAAAACCAAAACAAGTTGGCCTATCATGTTTATGCTTATATACTTTTAACCGCCTTACAAAACAAAGAACAAATGAAAATATTACAAGGCAATATAAATGCTGACTACCTTAAAATGCTGTTAAAAAAATAATTTAAACGCAAAAAACCCGATGAAGAAACTTCATCGGGTTCATAACATTAAAAATATAAAAACTATGCTTCAGCGCGTACTACGGGCTTAACCACAAGGCCAGAGCGCAAGCAACGTGTGCATACACGAAGGGTGCGAACCATGCCATTGGGGAACTGATGTCTGGTTTTTTGTAAGTTAGGGTTAAAACGACGCTTGGTTTTAACGTTAGAGTGGCTAACCATGTTACCTACTTGGGGTTTTTTCCCGCAAAAATCACACTCTCTGCTCATAATTCCTCCGTATATAAATCTGAACTTAATTACTTTGTATCACACACCGTTCGTGTGTCAGCACGCATACATATATGCCTTGCTCATAAAATGCAAGTTATTTTT
>CAYJNE010000228.1:0-2750 GCA_964371345.1 uncultured Desulfovibrionaceae bacterium
AGCAAACGATACCTACATACGCCGCATGAAGGAACAAATTAGATTGCTGTGAGGTTTATGCGGACTGTCCTTAAAAATATCTTGAGGGCAGGGGATAAATGGTTAATGGGCAAGTGGGCCCAAAACAAAATAAGCTGATTTTATTTTGTATTAACAAAATTTACGGAGAATTAAAAAATGAAATTTTCTCGCATTATTCTTACTGCTCTTTTGAGCCTTGGTCTAGCTGCTCCAGCATTTGCTTCTGGAGAAGTTGCAATTAACGGTTCTACCACTGTTCTTCCCGTGGTACAAAAAACTGCTGAAGCTTTCATGGCTGAAAATCCCAGTGCAGTACTTTCCATTTCTGGTGGTGGTTCTGGTAATGGGATTAAGGCTATCATTGACGGCCTTTGTGACATCGCCATGGCTTCTCGTGATATTAAAGAAAAAGAAATTAAACTTGCTGGCACCAAGGGTGTTAAGCCCATGCGCCATGTTGTAGCCATTGACGCACTTGTGCCAGTTGTGCACCCTTCTAACCCAGTTAAAAACCTTACCGTTGCCCAACTTGCGGACATTTATATGGGTAAGGTAAGAAATTGGGAAGAAGTTGGCGGCCCTGACGCGCCAGTTGTAGTAGTTTCTCGTGATACATCTTCTGGTACATATGAAACTTGGCAAGAAAAAATTCTTGGTAAAAATCGTGTAACCCCAAGGGCTTTATTACAAGCTTCTAGTGGTGCTGTTGTTCAAGCAGTTGCTAAGAACAAAAATGCCATTGGTTATATCGGTTACGGGTATGTTGATAAAAGCACCAAAACCGTTGAAGTTGACGGCTTTGCCGCTACCCCTGAAAACGCCCTTTCTGGCAAGTGGCCCATTGCTCGTGAACTTTATTTGTTCACCAATGGTGAGCCCCAAGGTACCGCCAAAGCCTTTATTGACTTCACTCTTGGGCCAAAAGGCCAAGCATTGGTTAAAGAAGTAGGCTTTATCCCCTTGTCCAAATAAGTTTAGTATAGTATAAGGTAGCTCCTCTGCAAGATAGGGGAGCTACCTTTAATCCTATGTCTTTGGAAGATATATGAAAGAAAAAATTATACATTCGCTTTTGGCTTTATCAGCTACATTTTCGCTATTGTCGCTCTTGGGCATCATGTTTTTTTTGTTTTATGAAGGTGTGCCCATATTTGATACAGTTTCTGTATCTTCCTTCATTTTTGGGGAGTGGTGGTACCCCACCTCAGACCCTCCAGATTTTGGTATTTTCCCTCTACTTATAGGATCACTTGCAGTAACCTTGCTGGCCTCACTCATCGCTGTGCCGCTTGGTGTTTTAACTGCTGCCTACCTTACAGAAATTGCCACAAGCAACGTTAGGCGCATAGTTAAACCATTTGTTGAACTACTTGCGGCCTTACCTTCTGTTGTTATTGGTTTTTTTGGTATGGTGGTTGTGGCCCCAATTATTCAAGATTATTTTGGAGCCGCCACAGGCTTAAACTTATTTAATGCAAGCCTTATGCTGGCCTTTATGAGTGTGCCCACCATTTGCTCCGTTGCAGAGGATGCTCTTTTTGCTGTACCTCGTGCTTTACGTGAGGCTTCCCTTGCCCTTGGTGCCACACGCTGGGAAACAACCATTAAAGTAGTCCTACCTGCGGCCCTTTCAGGCATTGGCACTGCCATTATGCTTGGCATGTCCAGAGCCATTGGCGAAACTATGGTCGTACTTATGGTAGCAGGTGGTGCGGGGCTAATTCCCATATCTATATTTGACCCCGTAAGGCCTATGCCTGCATCAATTGCCGCAGAAATGGCCGAAGCTCCATACCGTGGTGACCACTATTACGCACTGTTTGCCATTGGTATGATGTTATTTTTATTTACACTTTGCTTTAATATGATTGCCCAACACATTGCCGAAAAGCATAAGCAAGTTGGTAGCTCCAGTCTGTGAGGTCGTCATGAAATTTGCTGTATCAAGTAAATCACGCTTAATGCGTCAAAGTATCATGTTTAATGTGTTGCGCCTTGCAGCTATTATTAATGTAGGTGCGCTTATTGTAGTGTGCATTTTCTTAGCAATTCAGGGTCTACCTGCAATTTCTTGGGAATTTCTAACTGAATTTCCTAAAAAAATGATGACCGAAGGCGGCATCTGGCCTTGTATTGTGGGTACATTTCTCCTTTCTCTTGGGGCTATTATCATATCCTTTCCCCTAGGTGTTGCCTCTGCCATATACCTACACGAATACGCAGGGCGCACAGTTTTTGCCCGCTATATTCGCCTTGGCGTAAATAATCTTGCAGGTGTGCCTTCAGTGGTTTTTGGCCTTTTTGGTCTGGCCTTTTTTGTAACCTTTCTAGGCATGGGCGTTAGCCTACTTGCAGGTATTTTAACCCTAGCCGTACTATCCCTACCCGTAATTATTGGCACAGCAGAGGAAGCCCTACGCACAGTACCAGATACCTACCGTGAAGCCTCCCTTGCCCTTGGCGGCACCAAGTGGCAAACCATATCCCGTGTGGTTTTACCCGCGGCAACTCCAGGTATGCTCACTGGCGCAATCTTAGGCATTTCCCGTGCGGCAGGCGAAACCGCAGCCATTATGTTTACGGCGGCAGTTTTCTACACACCCAAAGAGCCAGACTCCATTTTTAGCTCAGTCATGGCCCTACCATACCATATGTACGTACTTGCCACAGCTGGCACTGAGATTGAAAAAACCAGACCATTGCAATATGGCACTGCTTTGGTGCTTATT
>CAYJNE010000229.1:0-2747 GCA_964371345.1 uncultured Desulfovibrionaceae bacterium
CAAGGTGACTTTCAAAACACTGGCAATGCTTTGGATATTGCCATTGAGGGTGATGGATTTTTCCAAGTGGAAGTCAACGGCGAGCTTATGTATACCCGTGCGGGTTCTTTTAAGCTTAACCAAGACGGTACAGTGGTTACGGCTAATGGTTATATTTTACAGCCAGAATTTGCTGTGCCGCCAGAGACAAAAAATATTTCTGTTTCGCCTCAGGGTTACATTTCTGCTCTTGACTCTGAAGGTCAAGAAATAGCAGGGGCGGATATTCCGCTTTATACCTTTGTTAACCCAGCTGGCCTTGATGCACGTGGGCGTAACTTATATACCCCCACTGAGGCTTCAGGTGATGAGCTTGAAGGTGAACCAGGCGTAGATAATGTGGGTACAATGGCCCAAGGTTTCTTGGAAATGTCCAACGTAGAAGTTGTGGATGAAATGGTTAATATGATTGTGGGCCAACGTGCTTACGAAGTAAACTCCAAAGCCATTCAGACGTCTGACTCTATGCTTGGCATAGCCGTGCAATTAAAGAGGTCATAATATGTTTTACTCCTATCGCACATTATATATTATTGTATGCTTTGTTAGCCTATGCGGACTTACTCTAGTATTGTGTGCGGTGGATGCTATGGGGGCTGGGCTTCCGCTCAGCCCCGAGCAAAAAATGGTGCAAAGCCCTCAAGTGCGTAATAATATGATGAATCAAACCTTTACGCCCAAAAAACTTGAGATGCAAGAAAGCACTGACTGGCGTATCCGCATTCGTGAAGCCGCTGTGACCAATGGTGATATGGTCATGCTTGGTGAGATTGCAGAACCACTAGGGCCAGTGCCACAAAATTTATGGCAACAGCTTAGCACAAAAGCCCTTTGGCCAGCCCCACCAGAGGTGGGCAAGCCTTTACAAATTAACAGAACACGCCTTTCGCAAGCTCTACATGAAACGCTCAAGGATTATGCCCCAAGATGCATTTTGCCAGCGTCTTTGGCCATACAGCGTGGCGGCTTGGTATTGCAAGAAAACGATTTGCGTAATTACCTTGTCAGGTATTTGACACCGCAAATGCAAGCCATGCCTGGTACGGCAGATTTAACAGACTTTCGCCTACCGCCATACATATTTTTAGCACACGGGCAACAGCAAGTGAGTTTGGATGTGGGTAAGTTTGTTCCAGGGCGCATAAGCTTTCGCTTTATCGTTCAAGAGGCAGACGGCACTGTGTTACGCCGTGCGGCGGGGACAGCCTTCCTAAACCTTTGGGTGGAAGTTCCTTCAGCGGCACGCACCTTAAATAAGGGTGATGCTCTAAATACTCAAGATATAACATTTATAAGAGTTAATGCATCGCATCTGCGTGGTATGCCGTGGGACGGACGTGGCGGGCCTTGGCAAATGGCACGCAATGTGGGCACGGGCCAGCCTATTTTTCAGGCAGATTTACTTGGCCTTTCTATGATACGCAAGGGATCCATTGTGCGCCTTATTTATGAAAAGGGTAATGTGGTAATGGAAGTGCAAGCAGAAAGCTTAGCGGATGGCGAGCCGGGTGCCACAATTCCGGTGCGGAATTTGCAAAGTAAAAAACAAGTATATGCTACCATACGGGATAATAAAACCGTTGTGGCACAATAAGCAGAATATCACTAGGAGAAGTGAGGGAAATATTATGAAAAATTGTATTATTACAACATTAACACTTGGTGTGATGCTTTTAAGCCTTGGGTGCCAAAGTAGTAAGCAAGTTCCAGAAGTGGTGGCACCAGTTGCCCAGCAACCTGTGTTTAATGAAAATACACAGGCTAGAAACCCAGGCTCGCTCTTTGCTGAGAGTGAAGTAGACCCGCTATTCTCCGACAGCCGTGCCAGACGAGTGGGGGATATTGTGGTGGTTAATATTATGGAAAGCACTACTGCTACAAACTCTGCTGATACCACAGCTGATAAGGAAGCTAATAATGACTATTCCGTTACAGCGGCCTTTGGTAAAAGTGGTATAAATATGTTTCCATATTTGCCAGGTGCTGTGAATGGTGCGTTTAGTGTGCCCGTAGGCCCAGGTACAAGTGCTCTTAATACACGCACCTATAATGACTTTGAAGGCACAGGCTCAACCTCACGGGAAAACAATGTGCAATCTTCCCTTGCGGCAAGGGTAATTCGGGTATTGCCAGGCGGAATTTTACAGCTTGAAGGTGTACGCCAAATTAGGGTGAATGAAGAAACTCAGTATATGGTTATTACGGGTTCCATTCGGGCTAAGGATGTGTCTGCTGAGAATACTATTATGTCTACTCAAATGGCCGATGCTAATATTCAATACTATGGTAAGGGTGTACTTGCTGATAAGCAGAAGCCTGGTTGGTTTACAAGGTTTATGGATAATTTGTGGCCGTTTTAGGTATTTAGGGAAGCACTTATTTAATTAGTGTTTCCCTAGAAATATGTAGGGGCGAACTGTGTTCGCCCGCGCCCTTTTTATATTTAGCGGGCGAATCCTCATGTAGTTTGGGTTCGCCCCTTTCTATTTTCTTGGAGCTAAAAAGCGGATGCTATGCGGCTCAATACAGCATAGGCGGTCGGAATTAATGTGGCTAGGATTGGTTACAAAACTGTCTTTTGTGACACTATATATGGCATTTTCTTCAAGGCTACAGTCAAAAAATTGCAGTTCCCCGTCTTGCATGATGTAAGCCGTAGTCCAATGTCTGTTTACGGGGTCAGCTCCAGGGATTAGATAGCGCAAGAA
>CAYJNE010000230.1:0-2737 GCA_964371345.1 uncultured Desulfovibrionaceae bacterium
ATTTAGTCCAAGGGTGGCACTACAATTAATTATTAGCAATCAGGGCTTGCGGGCCACAAGTATGATTGTTGTAACCATTATGTATTATTGGTGGTAATTATTTCATGGCTTTACGCACTTCTGCCACACGCTCTACTATATTTTCTGCACCAACAAGCTCAGAAACCAAGGCGCAGCATTTGGCACCGTGTTTGACCACTTCATTTATATTATGACGTTTGATGCCGCCAATGGCCACAAAGGGTATGTTGATATTTTGTGCAACAAAATCAAGGTATTCGTAACCAACAGGCGCGCATACATCTTCCTTGGTTTTGGTGGCAAATATTGGTCCAACGCCAATATAGTCTGCTCCAAGTTCGACGGCTGTGCGAGCTTGTTCGGGGCTATGGGTTGAGAGTCCGATAATTTTTTTTGACCCGATTAGTTTGCGAACTTCACTTAGGGGTAGGTCCTCTTGTCCTATGTGTACGCCATCGGCATCAACTAGCATGGCTATATCTATGTGATCATTAACTATAAAGCATGCATTTGCTTGTTTGGTTAGCTTGCGAATGGCTAAGCATTCTTGTAGCATTTGCCCAGCTTTTAATTTTTTTTCGCGGTATTGGATAATTTTCACTTGGGCTTTAAGTAGGCTTTCGACCACTTCAAGGGTGGAGCGACCAAGGCTAAGGTTTGAGTCTGTAAGGGCATAAATATCTGTTTCATTAGGTAGTATGCGTGGCATAGAATACTCCAATTAAAATCGGCTTAAAAATCTTTTCCAAAGGCTTAGTAGGAAGCGATGTGGTAAGAAGGATAGCTCATTTA
Source organism: uncultured Desulfovibrionaceae bacterium (assembly GCA_964371345.1). GTDB lineage: Bacteria > Desulfobacterota > Desulfovibrionia > Desulfovibrionales > Desulfovibrionaceae > CAYJAD01. The sequence goes on from CAYJNE010000230.1 coordinate 814, forward strand.
GGTTTTCTGGGATAATAAAATTATTTACGTTAAAATCTTCTGGCTTTTTAATTGTATATGTTAAATTTTCAGAAAAAGCAGAGTTGAAATTTAATTTTTTTGCCTGCTGCCATAGTGGTACTTTGGCTGAGTCAATTTTTAGCATTTCATAGATGGCAGTATCGAGGGTAAGGGCGCAACTGCTTGCACCCACAAGATTTAGCTCAAAGGGTTCACCGCTAGATGGACCCGCAATGTGCATGCAAGTCACTCCGTCGATTACGGCAGCAGTTGGGGGTAAGGCTTGCCAAAGGTTTAATATTGCACAAGTAAATTCTTCGAGTGAGCGACCTTGTATGGCGTGGGCAAAGGGTTTATGCATACCACAAATGCAACCGAAAAGATTTTTTACGGCAAGGGTTAGGCGCATTTGGGAGTGAGTTTTTAGGCGTGGTACTGAAATAATTTTATCGCATTCAAGGGCAAGGCGGGCAATTTGCCAATTTTTATTATTTCCTATGGGTACAGGTGTAGATTTTTCAAAACTTTGCACTTTAATTCCAAGTGGTTTTAATAGTTCGCTCATGCCAACACTTTGAGCTACTGAATGGGCAAAGCCAAATCCTGGTGAATCTGCAACACTTATGTTAACGCCATATTCCTTTAGGCAAAGGCAGAGGGCGTACATAATTTCTGGTTGAGTACAAGAAAGGTTGTGTGCGCGTAGTAAATTGGGTTTTATTAAAATTTTATCGTTACAAGAGAGAAAGCCTGAGCCACTTTCGCCGATGATTTTGCTAGCTAGCAAGACTTCATGCACTGCATTTTGCGCATTTGCATAGCCTTGGCAAGATGTAAGGGCTACGGCAAAGGGTGGCTCTTGTGCTTTAGGCATGGGAATTATTTAACCCTTTGGCTTATAAAACATTTATCTTGCATGTCCATTACTCGAAATTCCCCTTGTTCATAAAAGCCATAGCTACGTGGAAAACCTTGTTTTGGTAGGGTTAGGCTACCAGGGTTCCACCAATTTACATGCTTATAGCTTTCTGCACGGGGGACATGTGTATGACCTGTGAGGATGATACTGCCAGCATTAATGTTTGCAAAATCAGGCTCTTGGAAGTCATATCTATGCCCGTGTGAAGCAAGGATTGCAAGGTCATCGGCATAAATCCAAGTTTGTTCTACTAGCGGAAATGGTAGTAGGCTTTGGTCAACTTCAGCATCACAATTACCGCGCACAGCTAAGATATTAACGCCAAGTTGGCCTAGCATGCTTGCTACGTCCTTGGGGGTGTAGCCATTTGGCAGAGGATTTCTTGGACCGTGATAGAGGTAATCACCTAATAATACGCATAAATCTGGTTTAAGGCTTTTTACTTTATTTTGTAAGAAGCTAACGCTATCTGGCGAACCATGCAGGTCAGAGGCAATGATTATGCGCATTTTTCTTCATCTTTATTAATGGGTTTTGCTTCTTCAACAAGCATTATTGGGATGTCGTCACGAATGGGGTAAATGACTGAACAAGCGCAACAAATAAGCCCAATGTCCTTATTACCCTCTTGTTTTAGGCTAAGGCTTTCATGACACCGTGGGCAGGCTAATATCTCTAAGAGTTGTTTATCCATGGTATATTCCTTTGGGTATTGCTTATAAAATACTTGCAACATTGTAATGTATATGTCTTGTAAAGGCAATGCGCCATTTTTTGCAAAAAACTATGCTTTGTCAATGTGCTGTATGTATGTTATATCTTAAAAATATTGACTCTGCTCAACGTTACAAAATCTTTATATAAAACGGTGCAAGAGTTTAAAACAGGGTGATTTTATGCAACTTATTGACCTACATACGCACACACATGCCTCCGATGGCAGTGATGCCCCAAGCGACTTGGTAAAAAAAGCTGCCAAGCAAGGTCTTTGTGCCATTGCCATAA
>CAYJNE010000231.1:0-2733 GCA_964371345.1 uncultured Desulfovibrionaceae bacterium
AAGAATCCATGCTCTTTCAACATTTACTTGACCAAGAAACAAGTGAAAAAAGTGCGCATTATACACAACAAATCTGCTTCAATTTACGTCCAGAAAAGGGCAACATCATGCTTGATGAGCATGCTTTGAAACAGGCATGGCATGAGCTTTGTGTGCGCCATGAAGCCTTGCGCATGCTTTTTACGCAAAGTCAAGAAAACACCTTTGTACGTGTTATACTTAAAGAACCACGTTATTACTTTGAGCAAATTAACCTAGACAATCTCCCAGAAGCTACACAAGAAAAACAGTATGCCGAGATGCTTTATCAATTACGCTTAAAGGATTTTAACCTTGCAACTGGTCCACTCTTTTTCTTTAGCCTTTTTCGCAAAAAAGATGAACAAGGCGTGTTTTGGGAAATGGCTTGGACATTCCCACATATTCTCATGGATGGTTGGTGCATTGGCATTATGCTACATGAGCTTGAAGAGCTGTACAGGGCTTTTAAGGACAAAATAAAGCACAATTTAGCCCCTGCTCCATCCTTAACCAAGGTGAATGCACTTATTCCAACTAATACCAAGAAACTTAAAGAATTTTGGAGCAAGGAGTTACAAAACATACCTAAACGCAAAAGTATTATAGATATTTTTGCAAAAAAGAGCATAATAGCACAGCCCATAAGCTATAATTTAGATGATACTTTTTTTGAGCAAAACCTCATCCTAAACGCAGAAAAAACACAAAGCCTTAGGCATGGTGCGGCAACCTATGCAGTCACATTTCCTCAGCTCATTCAAAGCCTATGGACATTACTCTTAAGTGATGCAGCAGAGCAAAAGGATATTGTATATGGACTAGTTATGGCCGCACGTTTGCCACATATCGAAGGTATGGATAAAACACTTGGTCTTTTTTTACGTACCCTTCCCATACATGTTAAGTGGCATGAAGACATGCTTTTTAAAGATCTTGCCCTTGCTCTACGCCAAAAAGCTGTGCAACTTGATCCACATATTTGTGACTCTTTAGCTGATATTTTAACTTGTTATCCAAGTGGGCAACAAGACGAGCAAAAGCTGTTTGACCATTTACTTGTTTTTGAAAATTATCCCGTTAACTTTGATGGTAGTATTTTAGGAATCAATGCGGTGCAAGGCTTTGAGCGCATACCCTACCCATTGGTTTTAACCATATATGTTGCCGAAGATGCCTGCCACATGCGATTTAACTGCAACACAAGCCAAATACCTCCTACAAGTCTTGAACTACTTATAAACACTTGGCAAAGCATACTTGATGCATTTATTGATAAAGTTCATAGTGAAGATTTTGACAAGCTTAGTTGCTTACAACTTTGCGCACAACCACTCAACCCTGCGCCAACTGCACAAAGTATAGAAGCACAAATAATAAATGCCAAAGCCAATGCTGAAATCAGTGCCGAACTGATAGACTTTTTACATGAAAATTCACTGCACGGAGTATTTTTACAGTTTTTACAAGCTAATCCGCATATGCAACAAGAGGCGGCCTATATCAGTGCTAACAATGATGTTTGGAGCTATGGCGAATTGCTTATTGCCGCAAGACGTGTTGCCAAAAGCCTTGAGCATGTTTCATTACAGCATCCTGTGGCCATTGCCATTGACCCAAGAGATGGATATGGCGGAGAGCATATAGCCTGCATGCTTGGCATACTTATGGCCGGTGGTTGCTACTTAGCCCTAGATCTTAAAACCCCCATGCCCCATCTTGTAAGCATCTTAAACAAAGCTGAATGCAAGCACGTTATCTTTCATGAAAATTATGGGCACGAGCTGTATATTTGCGATGATACATGTTCCTACACCCGGCATAGATTTGATTTACTCATGCAATCCGACCCCTTAGAGCTTCATGCCATAAAAAAAGCAAGGGGTAAGGAAGCCGCCTTCTTCGTCTTTACTTCTGGTACTACAGGTGAGCCCAAGGGCATACTTATTCCGCATCAAGGTATCTTGCGCTTATTTTGTGATGAAAATATTAATACATTTGAAGCACTTGAACGTATTGGACGAGCAAGTTCCCCTGCCTTTGATTTTTATAATTTTGAAATTTGGCTTTCACTGCTAAGTGGCTCTACCATTTGTAGTTTTTCTTTGGATACGCTCACCTCCATAAAGCTCTTGCAACAAGAATTACTTAGTAAAAATATTAGCACCCTTATTATTCCAACGGGCTTGTTGCACAGCTTGGGCGCGGAAAAACCAGATATTTTTGCATCCTTAAAAAATATTTACACTGGCGGCGAAGCCTTAAATACACGCATAACCGACCTTATTTTTAAGGCCTGCCCACAAATTAACATCCTTAATGGTTATGGCCCAGCCGAAAACTCCATCTATTCCATAGTACATTGGGTACAACATCAAGATGTGAGCGATCACTCAAAATCCACACCCATTGGCCTACCCGTGTTAGGCACACAATTATACATTGTGGATGATGATGGAAGCCTTATCTCCCATAACGAATATGACAAATGGGGAGAGCTATGCATTGGAGGCATTGGGCTTGCCGTAGGTTATTACAATAACCCCAATGCAAATGAGCAAGCTTTTCGTACTCTTGCAGCAAATGGACAGCGTGTATATTACACTGGCGATTTTGTGCGTAAAAACTCTAAAGGGCTTTTTGAATTTGGAGGAAGAAAGGACAATCAAGTAAAAATACGTGGTTATCGTGTGGAGATTTCCGCCATTGAACAAG
>CAYJNE010000232.1:0-2718 GCA_964371345.1 uncultured Desulfovibrionaceae bacterium
TTGGTAGTGCCGTTATTTTAACAGCCTTGCTATTTTTTATGTGCGTTGCTGGTGGAACGAGATTTGTTTATTTATTTATAGCAGTTGGCATGGCCATAGCTGGTGCTATTACCCTTGCCATTTCCTCGCCATATCGTTTACGTCGCCTAACTGCCTTTATGGATCCATTCAAGGATGCTCAAGATAGCGGCTATCAGCTAGTGCAATCTCTTTATGCTCTTGGATCTGGAGGATTTTTTGGTGTGGGCGTTGGCTCAAGTAAGCAAAAAATGTTCTATCTTCCAGAAGCACACAATGACTTTATCATCTCTGTGCTTGGAGAAGAAATGGGGTTCATTGGCATTAGCCTTGTGATGAGTTTATTTATGTTATTTTTTTGGCGTTGTTACAAAATTATTACAGGTCAAAAAGAATTGCGCGATCGTTATTCAGCCTTTGGCATAACCCTTATTATTGCCATGGGTGCGTCCATGAACTTAGCTGTTGTCATGGGGCTTGCACCACCAAAGGGCATTCCCATGCCATTATTAAGTTATGGCGGTAGTAGTTTACTTGCAACCTTGCTTTGTGTGGGGCTTTTGCTCAATTACTCACGCACGGTAAAGCAAAATGCAGAAGCGCAAGTAACTTAAATAGTAGGAAAAAACATGAAACGTATCATCCTAACCACAGGCGGCACTGGAGGGCATATCTTCCCAGCTCTTGCCGTTGCAGAAGAGTTAAAGCTCAAGGGTGATGTGCAATTATTGTTTGTGGGTTCTGATTATGGGCCAGAAAAAAAATTAGTGAGCAATGCTGGTATTGAGTTTGTGGGCTTGCCTGTTCGTGGAATACTTGGTCGGGGGCGGCAGTCAATAGTTGCTGCCTATGCAATGCTCAAATCATACTTTAAAGCCATTGGTATTATAAAGAATTTTAAGCCAAATTGTGTGCTTGGTTTTGGTAGTTATGCAGCCTTTGCTCCCATAATGGCAGCACAAAGCCTTGGCATTAAGACCTATGTGCATGAGCAAAATGCTGTCGCTGGCGTTAGTAATAAGGTTCAGGGGCGTTTTGCAAAAAACATCTTTCTAGGCATGCCAGAAACAAAGGGTTTTAAAGCAGAAAAGTGTATAGTTACGGGTAATCCTGTGCGCAATGCAGTTGCAAAAATTGCCAGTAACAAACATGACTTTTCAGGCAAGCGTTTACTGGTTGTTGGTGGGTCGCAAGGTGCAAAAGCGTTAAACGATGTAATAATTGAGAATTTAGAAATATTTAATGCTGCTGGTATTAGCGTTAGGCATCAATGCGGAGCTAAGGATTTTGAGCGAGTTCATGCTGCCTATGTGAGTGCTGGAGCAAGCACCACTCAACTTTCAGCATTTATAGATGATATGGCAACAGCATATGATTTGGCAGATCTTGTACTTTGCCGCTCGGGAGCATCAACGGTGGCTGAATTAATTTGTGCAGGAAGGCCAGCCATATTTGTGCCATTTCCACATGCAACCCATGACCATCAAACTCACAATGCCAAGCAATTGGTTGAGCATGAAGCAGCAATAATGTTTGCAGAGAACGAAATGTATAGTGCAGATATATTAGGAAGTATTTTGAATTTGCTAAATGATGAACATAGGCTTGAAAATATGGCAAAATCGGCAAAAAACCTAGATTTAGGTAATGCTGCACAAAATATTGTTAGAAATTTAGCACTTTGATTGTTGGTAGTTACAAACAAAGGTAGGTAGGTATGCATTCAAAAATTCGCACCATTCACATGGTAGGCATTGGCGGCTCTGGTATGAGTGGTATTGCTGAGGTTTTATTGAACCTAGGTTATAAAGTTTGCGGATCTGATGCCAGTGAATCAGCCACAGTTAAACGCTTGCGCAATCTTGGTGCAGAAATTTACATAGGTCATGATGCAAAAAATGTTGGCGATGTGCAGGTGCTTGTTAAATCCACAGCCATTAGCACAGAAAATCCTGAAGTTATGGCAGCCAAGGAAAAGGGTATTTCAATAATCCCTCGTGCTGAAATGCTTGCGGAGCTTATGCGTTTGCGCCAAGGTATTGCCATTGCAGGAACCCATGGCAAAACTACCACAACCTCATTGACTGCCGCTATTTTTGATGCCGCTGGTAAGGATCCTACCGTAATTATTGGTGGTCTTATTAATGCTTATGGTGCCAATGCTCGTTTGGGTGCTGGTAATTATTTAATAGCTGAGGCAGATGAGTCTGACGGGTCATTTCTGTGCCTATTCCCCATAGTAAATGTCATAACTAACGTGGACTTAGATCATGTTGATTATTACGATAGCATGGCAGAAGTGGATAAGGCCTTTACAGATTTTATGAATAAAGTGCCATTTTATGGTCGTAATATTGTTTGTGGTGATGATGCTGGCGTGCAAAGATTGCTACCAAGTATCAAAAGGCCAGTTTTAACCTATGGTTTTGGTGAAGAAAATGCCCTGCGTGCAAAAATCACTGAAGTTGGCAAAATAAGCCGTTTTGAAGTGTTATTACATGGAGAAAGTCTAGGCATAATGGAGCTTAAACATCCAGGCAAACATAATATTCTAAATGCTTTGGCGGCCATTGGAGTTGCTCTTGAGGCAGATATTAGCCCTGAGCATTGCAGGCAAGGCCTTGAAAAATTTGACGGGGTTGGGAGACGATTTGAGCATAAGGGCGAGAAGGATGGGGTAATTGTTATTGATGATTATGG
>CAYJNE010000233.1:0-2707 GCA_964371345.1 uncultured Desulfovibrionaceae bacterium
TGCTGGCAATAGCCCAAAGGGCCGTGTGAAGGGGGCGAATCGGCGGGCGCAGTTGAGCATGGCTCCTGCTCTGCCCCCATTGAACCTTCTAAGGTTGAATCGTTTGGGGGCAAATCTTTTTTAGGTAATTGGTGTGCCAGTGATGCCATGTCCATGTCCATGGCGAAGCCAGAAGGCTTTGGCGGCAAAAGTCGCTGGGTGAGCATTGCCCCACTATTTTTCTTTTGCAAAACCTTGCCATAGGTTTCATACCACTCCTCACACATACCCCGTGGTAATTCACGCAAAAAAGGGCTTGGGCTTGCATAAATACTGCCCATGGCACCTCTGGTATATATGGAGCTTGGGGCATATAATTCCAAATTTTGCTTGGCTCTGGTGCAAGCCACATACATGAGGCGGCGTTCTTCTTCAAAGCTTTCGGCATCATTAATGGCATGGCGTGAGGGAAAACGCTCCTCCACAAGGTCAATAATAAGCACCGCATTCCACTCTAAGCCCTTGGCAGAATGCACCGTGGATAAAATTACACTTTCTTCGTCCACATCTTCTTCATCCAGCGTATCAAGCACAAGGTCAGCAATAAAAAGATCCAAATGGCTTGCACTTACCGCCATGCCCAGCATTTCATCAAGCCCTTGGCGGCGGCGTGGGTAATCATCGGGATATGTGGCCTCCAAGTGCGGCTGATAATGCTCAATAATAGCCGCAATAAGCTCTGACGGGGTGCGCCCAACTTGGCGCATACTGTCCAAAAACTGCATGTCTGCCAAAAAACCCTGATGCTTGGCAAAGGCTTTTTCCGTAGCTATAGCGTCACCTTGAATGGCAACATTATACAGCTTTTGCATGGTTTTTTTGCCAATGCCCTTATGCAATACAGCCACACGCTCAAAGGCTGGCATATCCAATGGATTTACTAACAAGCGGGCATAGGCCAACACGTCTTTAATATGCGAGGCTTCTGCAAAGCGTAAGCCACCGTATTTACGAAATTTAATACCTGCCCTATTCAAAGCTACTTCTAAATTAAAGGAATGAAAACCAGCCCTAAAAAGCACTGCAATTTCGTGGGGTAAATAGCTTTGCAAAAGTTCAATGATGCGCCGTGTGACAACATCTGCCTGACTTTTATCACTATTTGGCGTGATTAAGCGTACTGGATTTCCGCCCTCACGTCTTGTAAATAGCTCCTTATGAAAGGACTCCTGCGCATTGCTAAGCAAGGTATTGGCTACATCTAGCACTGGCTGGGTGGAGCGATAATTTTCCTCCAAGCGAATAACTTGCGTATTGGGGAAATTTTCTGGAAAGTCCAATATATTGCGCACATTGGCCCCACGGAAGGCATATATAGATTGCGCATCATCACCCACAGCCATTACATTGCCATGTCCGCCATGCTCCGTACCGCCCAAAAGCCGCACCAGACGGGCTTGTACTAAATTTGTATCTTGGTATTCGTCCACCATAATATGGCGCAAGCCTTGGCGTAGGGGTTGCATTTGTTCTTCATGCAAAAGGGCCTCAAGTTCAAAGAGCAAATCATCATAGTCCAAAAGCCCCTGCGTACGCCTAAATTTAGTATAGGCCACATCAAGAGCTTGTAGGGCGTCCGCATGGGGCAGTAAATGTGTGGCCTCACGTTGTAGCACTTCTTCAATGCTAATTTCCTTATTCCTAGCCTTACTTAAGATACCGACAATATTTTGATTTCTTGGAAAAGACTTATCACCCTTACCTACGCCAAGCTCCTCCCTGCAATGCCTAATGGCGGCTGTAATGTCCGCACTATCCATAACGGAAAATTGCCGTCCTTCAAGCCATGACGGGCGATATTGGCGCAAAATACTATAAGAAAAAGCGTGAAAAGTGCCCCCACGCACACCCATAAGCCCACGTTCAAGCAATTGCGAGGCTCGCAAAAGCATTTCTTGTGCGGCCTTGCGGGTAAAGGTCAAGAGTAGCATATCAGAAGGGTCAACGCCTTGCTCCACAAGCCAAGCAAGGCGATATACAATAGTCCTTGTCTTGCCAGAGCCAGCACCAGCAATGACGAGCACAGGCCCGTCTTTAGCGGTTGCGGCGGCATATTGGGCAGGGTTTAAGCTTTGTTCGTAATCAATCATATGGGGCATACTACTGTTATATCTTGACGCAAGCAAGGTTTGGCTTGTAGATTAAAAAAAGAATTTTAAAATTATATGGAGCAAACCATGTCACAACAATCAGAAACCTTTGCCAAAGCTGTAGAAACTATTTTAGAAGCGGTTATGTTTGAAAATTGGCTTCGTTTTTATTTTATTAGCGAAAAACCAGACCAAAAAGACGCCCTCTTTTTAGCAGTGCCAGAGCAAGGCATGAAACGCATTGAGGAATTATATCCAAATCTTTTACATTTGGCAGAGTTATTAAACGGCAAAGAGCTCACCTTTGAAACATCCCGCACCGCTCTTTGTACCTTTGTGGTCACAGAAATTGACGGTAAAGTAATCCCACAAAATATGAGCGATATGGTCTTTGATAGTAGTACCTTCCAAGTGGAATTACAGTTATTTAACACTTGGGTACAAAGCCACGAAGACCAATTAGACGAAGGCTTTTTAGAGTTTGGAGCATGGAAAAACTTTTTCTCCCAATGGCGTGCCACCGATGATGTAAAAGAATGGCGACTACAAATGATGGCGGGGATTACTATGCCTGAGGG
>CAYJNE010000234.1:0-2701 GCA_964371345.1 uncultured Desulfovibrionaceae bacterium
GGGTGAAAACTAAATACGCTAATATCAGCCAGCGTTCCCACCTTGCGGCCTTTATATTCTGCACCAATGGCATGGCAAGCATCGGCCACCAGTGCGATCTTATGCTTATCTGCAATATTACGCAGAACGTCCCAATCGCAGGGCTGGCCCGCATAGTCAACACCAATAATGGCTTTAGTGCGTGGGGTGATGGCAGCTTCCACTGCGGCTGGGTCTATGAGTAATGTATCGGCACAAACATCCGTAAAAACTGGAGTACCACCACAATAAAGCACGGCGTTGGACGTAGCCACAAAGGTTATGGGTGGAACGATTACTTCATCGCCCTTTGTTATTCCAAGGGCGTGCATGGCGGCGTGCAAAGCCGCAGTACCGTTGCTTACGGCAATGCCATGTTTTGCACCCGTAAAAGAACAAACATCATCTTCAAAGCGTGCTACATAAGGTCCTGTGGTGAGATAATCTGAACGCAAAACCTCAATGACGGCTTTTATGTCGTCATCATCAATATTTTGGCAACCGTATGGAATGAAATTTGAACTCATCTTACCTTACATCAAAGCCTTGTTCTTTAAGTGTAACGCGTAAATCTGCAACACTTAGCCACTCTTCATTGGTGCCAGAATTGTATTCAAAACCCTCTACTACAGGATTGCCTTTTGGGCCTTTATACTTAAATGTTTCTGGCTTAATGACATAATATTTGCCAATATCTATAGTGTGGCGGCTATCTTCTGCGGTAATCATGGTTTCGTGTAATTTTTCGCCTGGGCGTATGCCAATTTCTTCTGTGGGCATATCGGCTGCAATGGCTTTAGCTAAATCTGTAATTTTCATACTAGGAATTTTGGGCACAAAAACTTCACCGCCGTTTGCAAGCTTAAAGGCGTTTAGCACCATGTTGACGCTTTCTTCAAGTGTAATCCAAAAGCGTGTCATGCGCATATCGGTAATGGGCAAGGAGCCGCCTTCGTCACGCTTTTTAATAAAGAAAGGAATAACAGACCCACGAGAGCCCATAACATTTCCGTACCGCACCACGGAGTAAGAAGTCACCTTGTTACCCATATATTGATTTGCAGCTACGAATAATTTGTCAGAACAAAGTTTGGTTGCACCATATAGATTAACAGGGGCAACGGCTTTATCGGTAGAAAGGGCCACAACTTTTTTTACACCGCAGTCAGCTGCTGCATTGATGAGATTTTCAGCACCGCCAATGTTGGTGCGAATGCACTCGGTGGGGTTATATTCTGCTGCTGGAACTTGCTTTAGAGCTGCTGCGTGTATAACATAATCAACACCATAAAAAGCACGATATAGGCGGTCTTTATCCCGCACATCGCCCAAAAAATAGCGCATACAAGGGTATTTTTCTGGAGAAAATTCTTGGGCCATTTCAAACTGCTTTAGTTCGTCACGCGAAAATACGATGATTTTATTAGGTTTGTATTGTTTAAGTAGCATGGCAATGCACATTTTCCCAAAGGAACCTGTACCACCCGTGATTAAAATATTTTTTCCGTTGAACATTGTTTTAGCCCTTATAGATAGATTTAAACTCGTTGGAGTAAATAATCATAAATTTATGAAAAAACATACGCAAAGTCAATTATGGACAGAAAATTGACTTTTAAATATTGCCTTCAAAGAATGTATGCAAATAATATACCTTTTGTATTGTTCACACGGATTGCACTGACTTATGTGTTTTGCACCTTTCTTGTAGTTTTTTGGGTGCTCAGGAAGATGTTGATTTTTTATTAAAAAAATTGCCCTTAATGAAAAACATTAAGGGCAATTTAATAATCTGAGATTTAACTAAGTTAAATTATATCTTAGAAATCAACCTTTTCGCCATAGTAGGCGCACTTAAACAATTTTGCCATGGTAGCGGGGTCAATTTCGCGAGGGTTGGTGCCAGTGCAAGGGTCTGCAACAGCAGCTGCTGCAATGTCATCTAGCTGTGCCAAGAAAGATTTTTCATCTACGCCAAATTCTTTCATGGTTTTAGGCATATTCATTTTCTCTTTAAGCTCAACTAGCTTTGCAATAAGGGCATCTACCAATTCTTCTGTTGTAGATCCAGCAAGGCCAAGATATTTTGCTATTTGTGCATAGCGTTCGCCTGCAACTTTTGAATTGTACTTTACAACATATGGCAAGTAAATGGCGTTGGCGCAACCGTGTGGAATGTCAAATATTTTACCACTTTTATGAGCCATAGAGTGAACTATGCCCAATATGGCGTTAGAAAATGACATACCAGCCATGCATTGAGCAATGTGCATTTGTTTGCGGGCTTCTTCATCGTTGTTGTAAGACTTTACAACATTGTCTGTTACCATTTCAATGGACTTAATGGCCAAGGCATCGGTAATAGGATCAGCTACCACAGATACATAGGCTTCAAAGGAGTGTGTCATTGCGTCCATGCCTGTATTCGCTACAAGTAATGGAGAAAGACTTTTTACTAAATTGGTGTCTACAATGGCTACGTCTGGTGTAATGTTGTAGTCAGCTATGGGGTACTTTGTGCCTGTTTTTTCATCAGTGATGATGGAGAAGGCAGTTACTTCTGTGCCAGTGCCGCTAGTGGTTGTAATGGCAACAAAGTAAGCTTTTTTGCGTAGGGTAGGAAGGTTGAAAGGCTTTGCAGCTTCTTCAAAGGTAAATTCCGGATTTTCATAAAAAATCCACA
>CAYJNE010000235.1:0-2688 GCA_964371345.1 uncultured Desulfovibrionaceae bacterium
GGGGCGATAACATTGCCAATGGATTTTGACATCTTGCGCCCATGCCCGTCCACCACATAACCATGTGTAAGTACAGCCTTGTATGGCGGGGTATTGCGTGTGGCTACTGAGGCAAGTAGGGATGAGTGAAACCAACCACGATGCTGGTCAGAGCCTTCTAAGTATAGGTCAGCGGGGAAGTGGCACTCCTCACGTTTTTCCACCACAGCGGTAAAGCTTGTGCCAGAGTCAAACCAAACATCTAAAATGTCAGTTTCCTTTTTCCAATCTGTACTTTGGCATTTAGGGCAAGCAAGGCCGCTGGGAACAATGTCTGCAATATCAGTCTCATACCAGTAGTCACAACCAGTGGCGTGGCCTGCAAAGCGTTCTGACATTTCATGCATCCACTCAGCATCGTGCCAAGCTTCGCCACAAGATGTGCAAAGCAAGGCCACAATGGGCACACCCCATTGTCTTTGGCGTGATATGCACCAATCGGGGCGAAATTCTATCATATTATAAATGCGCTCCTCACCCCAAGCAGGAATCCACTTCACCTTATTGCGAATGGCATCAAGAGCACGCTTGCGCAGGTTATTTTTTTCCATGCCGATAAACCATTGCGTAGTTGCCCTGAATATAACAGGTTTTTTGCAACGCCAGCAATGTGGATAAGAGTGGGTAATTGTTTCTGAAGCAAGTAAATTACCAACTTCGTCAAGCTTTTCCACCACCTTGGGATTGGCTTCAAAAATGGTTAGCCCTGCAAAAAATTCAACACTGTCTAAAAAACGTCCTGCATCATCAAGTGGTGAATATATTTCAAGATTATATTTTAGGCCCACTTCATAGTCTTCACGGCCGTGACCTGGGGCTGTGTGTACGCAGCCAGTACCAGCATCAAGGGTTACATGCTCGCCAAGCACCAAGGGTGATGTGCGGGTATAGAAGGGATGATTAGCAACCAAGCCTTCAAGCTCACTGCCCTTGATTTCGCCATGTAATGTATGGTTTTCAAAACCAAAATTTTTGGCGCATGATTCTGCTAAATCTCTGGCAACTAAATAGAAATTTCCTTCATGCTCCATGAGGGTATATAAAAATTCAGGGTGCAAGCACACAGCCATATTGTCTGGCAAAGTCCAAGGGGTGGTAGTCCAAATGACCACATAGGTCTTATCCTTCACGGCCTTTGGGAAAATCTTTTCAATACCCGCATCATTTAAGGGAAAGCGTACAAAAATTGAGGGCGATTTGTGGTCATAGTATTCAACTTCCGCTTCGGCAAGGGCAGTATGGCAAGAACAACACCAATAAATGGGCTTCTTGCTGCGGGCTAAATTTCCTGCGGCAGAAACATCGGCCAAGGCGTGAGATGTGGCGGATTCATACACTGGGTCCATACTCATATATGGCTTTTCCCATGTGCCAAAAACGCCAAGGCGTTTGAATTCTTTACGCTGAATATCTATGTACTTAGATGCATATTTGCGGCACTCTTTGCGCACAACATGGGCGGGGAGGGTCTTTTTCTTCTCACCAAGTTCATGCTCTACCTTAAGCTCAATGGGCAGGCCGTGACAGTCCCAACCAGGTACATATTCTGCGGCATAACCCTGCATATTTTGCGATTTTACGATAATATCTTTTAATATTTTATTTAGAGCAGTGCCCATGTGAATGTGCCCATTGGCATAGGGAGGGCCATCGTGCAAAACATAGCGGCCTTTACTACCAGAAGCTTGCACCATAAGCTTATAAGCATCCATTTGCTCCCAACGCTTGAGCATTTCAGGCTCACGTTGCACAAGGTTGGCCTTCATGGGAAATTTAGTGTCAGGTAGGTTGAGGCTTTTTTTGTAATCGCTCATATTATCTCCAAAAAATTACGCAAAATATAATATCGTAACGTAAAAAGTAACTTGCCAATATGAGGCAAAAAAGGGTGGAATGTCAAGGAAATTGTAGGGTAAGGCTTGGAAGTTTTCTGGTTTTTAATCTTCTGGGGGAAAACCTTTTGTGAACAAAAGTTTCTTCCCCAGCCTAGGCTCTCTGTAGCCGTAAGGTTCGCAAGCTCACCTAACGGCTATGCTTCGCACCCTTCGGGCAGGCAGACCCTCTTTCCAAAAAACTTTATCGCCTAAAATATCCCCTTAGGGATATTTTAGGTTTTTTATAAATTCATTTTTTCAGTAAAGCTTGTGTGAACATGCTTTAAATTGAGAATTGAGGTAGGAGTAAATACTAAGAAGTTATTTGCATTATCTTTCAAAGAATTAAATTCAAAACCGCCCAAAAATTAAGAAAAGGCCGCAAGGCCGCTAAAATAAAATATAATCACACAAAGTAAATATATTAACTCAGTAATATAATTTCTAAAAAGTGTATTACTTCTTCAATAAAGCTTGGGCATAACGTTCTACAGGTGCAAAATTGTCGTATAGTGCCCCTACATTTTGGGGAGGGGCTTTATCAATGCGAGATCCTAGCATCTTTAAAATGGGTTTTGAGAAGGGGGCATTTTTATCTCTAATGGTGGCAATAATGTCCTCTCGTTCGGTGGGCAGAGCCATAACCATGAAGTTTTGTACCATGTCTAGCGGTGTGTGTGGTTCCACAGCAAAGACGATAATTTGCGGAAATACTTGGCCTAACGCCCCATAAATACCTTGGAAAATATAGCTGTCTTCCCCTTCAAAAGCAGAA
>CAYJNE010000236.1:0-2676 GCA_964371345.1 uncultured Desulfovibrionaceae bacterium
AGCAATCTGCTTCGTCAGAGAAAAATTTTAGTCAGGTCATGGGGGGAAGACCCCACTCCCCTCCTAAAATTTTCCTCTTTCTCGCATCTCACTATTTTTGAACACCCTGTGAAATTTCAAATTAGTTTATATGTTGTTGTAACGTATAAAAAAATATAAACTTGATATATATTAGAGAAAAATATGCCAAGACCAGGTTTTTCTTTTTGCATTTGCCCCGATGCTGGGCTTATTAAGGGGCAGATTGAAAGCCTTATGCAGGAATATCCGCCTGAGGCTTCTTCTGGTGGTCTTATGGGAGGCTCTACGAATGCCACGTGGGAGCGGCATGTATATTGGGGTGATGATGACCTTTCGCAAAATTTTTGGAATCATCTGACCATACAAGGGCTTTTTAATACGCCCATTGCACTTATTGTGCGCAATGCCCAAAATTTGCCCGCCGCCACATGGAAAAGCCTATCCTCTGCCCTTGCCACTTCAAGCAGTACTAAGTGGCCCATATTTTGTCTTGAAGTGCCATTTGATAAAAAGCAGGCCAAAATTCCAGCCCATATTACAAAGCTAAAATGCTTTAGCGTGGCCGAGCAAAATGGCTGGGCTTGGCGCAATGGCGGCCTTGATGCCCAAGGGGTTAAGCGTTTTGTGCAAGAAAGGGCCAAACAATGCGGGCTAAACTTTGAACCCAATGTGCTGGAGGCCCTTTGTGCGTCCACTCCGCCAGATGCCACCGCCATTGAAAATGAAATACAAAAGCTAGCACTTGCGGCCCCACAGGGCAAAGTAAGTATGGATATGATTAATGTTGGTGCATATTTGCCAGAATCTAATATATTTGCCTTTATATCTTGTGTGCAAGCAGGAAATATTGCCGCCGCTTGGCGTGAAATTTATCGCGGGCAAAAGGATGTGGCGGCATTGTTTTTCCCTTTTTTGGCACTGCTTGCAAGGGAGGCGCGTACCCTTTGGCAAATGCTAGCTAAAGAACCAGTGCATGTGCATTTTTCTGTGGCCCAAAGTAAGGAACAATGCGCCAGAAAGCTAGGCTTTGCGGGGGTTGCAAAAATATTTGCTCTTATTGTGCAGGCTGAGCAACAGGTAAAAAGTGGCCATTGTGATGCGGAACAGGCGTTGGAGAGTGTGGTGGTTGACCTCGCACGTCTTTTTCGCACGGGTCACTAGTAAAAGTATTAATAAATTTTCATTGCACCCCTTGCTTAACTCGTAGGACTGCTTACATATGTCATTAGGCAAAAAAAACATAAATCCGCATAGTGGGCATAGGCAGCGTTTGAAAAAACGTTTTTTGCATGACCCACAATATATGGAAGATTATGAAATCCTTGAAATATTGCTAGGTTATGGGCTGGTGCGCAAGGATACAAAGCCCCTTGCCAAGGCTTTGCTTGCTCGTTTTGGGACTTTGCGTAATGTTTTGGATGCAAGACGAGAAGAGCTTGAAGACGTAGCTGGTTTTGGGGAAGGCCTTTGGACTTTGTGGCAAGTATTTCGTGAATGCATGGCTAGACATGCCGTTGCGCCACTTTTAGAAAAAGAAGTACTAGCCTCGCCCCAAATGGTTGCTAAAGTTGCGAAAAAGCGTTTAGTCGGTTGTAGCCACGAAGAATGCTGGCTGATGTTGGTGGACGCTGGCAATCGTTGCATAGGTTGGGAGCAACTTAGCAAGGGTAGTATGGATAGTATTTCCATAACACCCCGTGATGTTATAGCAAAAGTGCTTTTGCGTAAGGCACATGGTTTTATATTGGTGCATAATCACCCAGGTGGTAGTACAAAGCCCTCACGAGCAGATACTATTATTACCGAGGAGTTGCGTAAACTTGCACCACGCATGAATGTACGTTTTATTGAACATCTTATTATAACAGAAAAGGAATGTTGCAGTATTTTATTAAATCAATATTTTTAATTCGTTAGCACTGCAAAGGAGGATTAAATGTCCGATCAAGAACATAATACAACAAATTTTGATGCCCAAGAAAATACAAGTCCAGAACCAGAAAAAGTACCAGAAAACCCCGATACTAACGGCCCAAGTATTGAAAACCCAGAAATGGACAATGCCGAAACTGACAGTTTAGAGGGTGCTTTACCCGTGCTTGAAGATGCACCCCTGCCCAATGTGTTTCCCGTGCTGGCTGTGCGTGATGTAGTTGTATTTAACTATATGATTTTACCTCTTTTTATAGGGCGAGATAAGTCAGTAAAAGCTGTGGAAGAAGCCCTCGCCAGAGACAAGCATCTATTCATCTGCACCCAAAAAGAAGAACAAAACGAAGACCCAAGCCCAGAGGAATTATATAGCTTTGGCTCGGTGGTTAACGTTATGCGTATGCTCAAAATGCCCGATGGACGCATTAAGGTTTTAGTGCAGGGTATTAACCGTGCAAGTATTAAGACTTTTACCAAAACAGAGCCATTTTTGGAGGCAGAAGTCACCGTCCACGAGGAAGCACCATTTGTGGTTACTCCAGAAACGGAGGCCCTTTTGCGCTCTGCCCGTGAACATAGTGAAAAAATACTTGAATTACGCGGTATTGCCAATACAGATATTGTGGGTGTTTTACAAAGTGTAGATGAGCCAGGCCGCTTGGCTGACCTCATTGCCGCTAACTTGCGCATGAAGATTGAGGACGCCCAAAACATACTTGAAAC
>CAYJNE010000237.1:0-2673 GCA_964371345.1 uncultured Desulfovibrionaceae bacterium
AAACAAGCTTTTTTGAGGGGAGTGGGGTCTTCCCCCCTCGACCCGATAAAAAGCGTAGTTTGACGCAGTAAAAACGAAGAATATTTGCAAAAATTATTCGGCTAATACTATTGAGGCAGAAGGAAAATCACTTGTAAACTTTGGCAAAAATTCATTGGCTTTTGCTGCCGTACTCCAGGGGCCAATGCGCACCCGCCACACTCCACTATCTTGATAAGAGCGCGCAGGATAGCCAGCATCCTTTAACTTAACAGCTAAAAGTGATGCAAATTTTTTAACTGTAAACTCACCAAGTTGCACATAAAAATCACCAGTAACGCCAGCATATTCCGCAGCCACGGCTGTAGCCGCAACCTCACCCACATGCTGGGCCGCCACATGCTCTACCACTTGTTCCACCACTTCTTCCGCTGAAGTTGGTGCAGAGCTAGCCACAGGTGCTGTGCCTTCGTCCTCAAAAAGATATTTTAGCTCGTCAGGTATTTCGCCCTGCTCGTTAAGTACTCTGGATTCTTTGGCTTGTTTTAGAGCTGCGGCAGAGCTAGCACCGCCAGAGCTACTAGAGCTACTTTTACTTTTGGATTTACTAACAGCCGCCCCCACCGCAGCTGCCGTTGCCGCAGCCGTTGCAGGAGTTACCTTAAATTTTGAGTTATCATAATACGAACCTATGGCCACAATGCGCACTCTGGCTGTGCCTTGGTCATACATATCAAGTCTTTGTGCGGCCCTTTTGGATACGTCAATGACCCTATCATGCAAAAATGGGCCACGGTCGTTAACATTTAAAACCACGGATTTACCGTTTTCTAAATTGGTCACCTTAACCCTTGTACCAAGGGGCAAGAGCTTATGGGCGGCGGTCATGGCGTTTTGATTGTAGGTTTCACCATTGGCAGTCAGTTTGCCATGAAAGCCTGGGCCATACCAAGAGGCAATGCCCTCTTCCACAAAGCCTTCAGCAGTTTTTAAAGGATAATATTTTTGCCCCCTTACAGTGTAGGGAGCTGTTTTGGTGACTTGGCTTGTGGGCTTGCTGGCGCAAGAAACAAGGCTTAGCATAAGCCCCGCACAGCACAGCACAAGTAACAAATTACGGGTGCAAAATAATTTTTTCATTGTGCAACAAGTTCCGTATGGTTAGCCATGAGTTTTTCCATATCATTAATTACAGCGGCGTGGGCATCACCCTCACGAGCTTTATTAATAATATTCAAAGCCTTATCCTTATGCCCGCTATTTAAGGTTAATTGCAGGGCCAATATATAATGCTTGGTTGGAGGGGTGCCATAAAGTGTGCATAAAAACTTATCAAAGCTTTCGCCAAAGCTTTTTTGTACAAGTTCCTTATCTTCCACCAAAAGCCTTGCCACATGCCCATTGTCCTTGTGCCCTTCTAAAAATAACAAAAGCAAATCACGAATATGATTAAGCACTCCAAGTATGCGTTGCATTTCTCTGGAAATACTCTCATTGGTCTGCTGAGTGAAAGGCATTAAGCCTTCAATAGTGTCTTGATATTCATTATTATTGCGTAGTTGCAAAAGCCTATTGGTATAGTGTTGACGTTGAAAAGCATCCTCTTTTAATTTCACACATTCATGAAAAGCATAACCAACACACCAGTCAAGCATGTCGGCAAGGGTGTCGTGTTTTTCACCCTGCTCATTTGATATGGCATTAGGCTCCGCTTTAATTTGTTGTTCCTTGCATGTCGTCACAAGCACAGGTGCAGGGTGCGCCCTAAAAAGGTGATGTGCGGCATCCTTCAAACGCCAAAGCACGCCTTTGCGCAAAACATCGCCCAAGAGCTCATTTAAAACAGCGTAAGAAATGGTGCCAGAATGGGCAAAACGCTCTGCCTGCTCACTAAGTACTATATGCACCTTGCAGTAATCACGCACAATATCACGAATGAACACATCTCGCTTATGTATACGCCAAACTTCGCTCACTGCTCTTCTTCCTTAAGTAGAGCCTTGGCAACGGCACTATCATATAATTTTAATGGGTCAGAGCCCTCAGCACCACGGCCAAGTTTTTTATACATGGCCGCCGCCTCACGAATAACAGACGTGGAAAGCCAGCCAT
Source organism: uncultured Desulfovibrionaceae bacterium (assembly GCA_964371345.1). Lineage (GTDB taxonomy): Bacteria > Desulfobacterota > Desulfovibrionia > Desulfovibrionales > Desulfovibrionaceae > CAYJAD01. Next base: position 2,092 of record CAYJNE010000237.1, read on the forward strand.
GTTTTTCCCACACATGAGGGTGCTCCTGCTGCCATAGGCGAAATTCTATTTCATCATTTTCCCCACGGCGCACATACACACGAGCTTTTGTGTCACTGGGGTTTGGGTGGTAATAGCTACCTCGTTCATCCTTCATATATGCCTCACAAAAAAATTCACATTGGTGCGTATAACTTGCCCTGCCTAGGCCTTCACGTCAACCATATAACGCAGTTATTTTTGACCAAGTAAAAAAATAAAATCAACATATTTAAGCCTTTCAAGGCATTTTAAAATAATTTTATACTAAAAATGAACCGTTAGGGATAAAAGTAACAAGTATTGCTTGTCTTTATTTTAGGAATAGGTTAAAGGTTTTCTGTGTCCGCTACGCTCCTATACTTGCCTAAAATATGGAGCTTTCGACACAGCAATCTTTTTTAAGGTAAACACCTTAAAAACAAATGAAAAAGGTTTTCCCTACTATCAAATTCATGATGGACGGGAACAAAACGGCTAGCTAAAAAGCCGTGATACTTATAAAAAACTGTGGAGGTAAGGCAATGGCGAAACATGCAACCCCCAAGTTGGACCAGCTCGAAT
>CAYJNE010000238.1:0-2661 GCA_964371345.1 uncultured Desulfovibrionaceae bacterium
TCCACATCATCGGGGTGAATCATGTCAAAGAACTGTAAGGCGTTGTTATTTAATAGTTCTTCTGATGTATAGCCCGTTAGAGGGGTGCAACCCTCACTCACAAAGGTAAAGGTATAATCGGGTGGATTGTTTAGGCATTGATAAACCATTCCTGGCAAGTTGGCCATGAGAGTTTCTGTACGTTTTTTGCTAAGCTGTAGCTCAACTAAAGCTTCATGTTTTTCAGCAGACGTAATGGCAAGAGCCACAAGGTCTGCTAAGGATGAAGCAAAATTTTGCTCATCAAAAGTCCAGTTTTTACAGGTATAAAATTGCTCGATGCACACAACCCCAGAAAGCTCGCCATTAATACGAATGGGGGCGTCAAGTAGGGAGCAAATGTCATCCTCATAATTGTCATCAAGCCCGTCTAATACATTGTCTTTTGAAGAATCATTAATGGCTATAATGCGGTCAGTATTTAATTGCACAATATATTCAGGGCGATCTTCCAGCGAAAAATCATCCTGTATGGAAAATGTGTCGCTTCTGGAGTCGTAAGAAATGACACTTTTTAGTACTTTTGCCTTGTTGCACAATCGCCAGATACCTAGGCGGGTTGTCTGTAGGGCTATGCTGCCTTCTTTGGCAATATAACGGGCAGCATCTTCGACATTACCTGCAGTAAGTGCTGGATGCTTTGTTATTTCTGCCAGAGCTGTGCTTAGACGATCTGCTCTGGCTTTGGTTTCTGCTGTGTTCATGTGTTCCTCAAGTAGTTAAATACTTACTAGTTACCCTGTAAGACTTTCCCGATGCGATTTAGTGCATCTTCAAGTACTGAACCCGATAAGGCATAAGAAAAACGAATGCATTTATCATCACCAAAGGCAGAGCCAGGCACAACGGCAACTCCGGCTTTTTCAAGTAATGCTGTACATACTTCGGTGTCATTTGCAAGGCCAGGGCGGAAATATTGATGCACATCCACAAAAAGATAAAACGCACCGCCCGGCTTTGGACAAATGGCTTTATCCCAAGTGCTGATGATATCAAAGGCCATATCCCTACGCTTAATGAAGGCCGCACGCATTTCTTGCATGAAGTCCTTGGGGCCTTCAAGGGCGGCAAGGGCCGCTTTTTGAGCTATGGAGCATACATTGGATGTACTTTGCCCCTGTAGGTTAACAATGGCTTTGGTTAGAGCAGGGCAGGTGATGCTATAACCTACACGCCAACCAGTCATGGCATAGCTTTTGGAAACGCCGTTACATATGGCCACTTGCTCAGGATGTTTTGCAAACCAATGCACGGCTGTAGCGGATTGATTGCCGTCATATACAAGTTGGTCGTATATTTCGTCAGAAATAACAAAAAGCCCCTTTTTAATAGCTAATTCCATAATGGCGTCAAATTCATCTTGACTATATATGGCCCCTGTGGGGTTGGAGGGGGAGTTCATCATGAGCATGCGGCTTTTGGATGTGATATATTTTTCAAGTAATTCTGGGGTAATTTTGAAATTATGCTCAACAGTTGCTGGAACTTCCACACAAACAGCACTGGCAAGGGCCGCCATATCGGGGTAGCTTACCCAATATGGAGCAGGAATGAGTACTTCGTCACCTGGGTTAAGAATGGCCTGCATGATATTGTACAGAGGTTGCTTGCCACCATTGGAAATGACAACATTTTCAGGTAAAACACTGCCGCCGTATTCATTGTTATAATAATTAGCTGCCGCTTTGCGTAGATCCATGATGCCAGGCACGGCTGTATAGCGAGTGAAGTTTGCATCAATGGCGGCTTTAGCTGCATCGCAAATATGTTTTGGTGTATTAAAATCTGGCTCACCCACTGCAAGGCTAATAATTTCTTTGCCTTGGGCTTTCAGCTCAAGGGTTTTAGCGTTTATGGCTAAGGTAGCAGAAGGTTTGACAAGGGAGAATTTATCTGCGAGTTTCATTGCTACTCCTTTAATAATAAGCAACCACATACCAAATATTACTCGCACTGTAAATGCTCTTATAGGTCAATTATGAAATATCCATTAATACCCTTTGTAAACGGATGCGTAGTGGGGCGTTTTTTACGCCGCCATAAGCGTTTTAGCGTGGCTGTGGAACTTGAAGGTGAGGAAGTATGGGTACATAGCAATAATTCTGGCTCCATGCTTGGTCTTATGCGTGTGGGTATGCCCATTTTGCTTTCACCTGCGGCAAACCCAGCGCGAAAATTAGCCTTTACGCAAGAATGCGTGTGGATGGCCCCGCACACTCCAAATATATGCCCGCTAAACCCTGAAGACTATACACAAGATAGACAAAGCTTTTGGGTTGGGGTTAATACATCCACGCCCAATAAACTATTGCAAGCGGCTTTTGCCAAGGGGCTTTTGCCATTTGCCAAAAATTATACTCAAATTAAGCGAGAAGCCAAGCGCGGGCAAAGCCGTTTGGATGCGTGCTTTACTGGTGAGGGGCAAGTGCCGCTATGGGTGGAATGTAAAAACGTGACTATGGTTGAGGATGATGTAGCCCTTTTTCCCGATGCACGTACTGAGCGTGGTCAAAAACATTTACTTGAGCTTATGGATATTGTGCGTGGGGGCGAGCGGGCTGCCATGTTTTATCTCATCCAAAGGGCAGACGGGCACTGCTTTGGCCCTGCGGATATGATAGA
>CAYJNE010000239.1:0-2638 GCA_964371345.1 uncultured Desulfovibrionaceae bacterium
TAACGCCCCATAAATACCTTGGAAAATATAGCTGTCTTCCCCTTCAAAAGCAGAAATAATATTCATCATCACAGCACCATTGTCACTGACTGAGTGGCGTAGGGCTTTAGCTGCTTCTACTGTACCCATATGAAAGGGCACGGAATAATGTGAGTTAAAAACATCAACAAAAACAAGGTCATATTTTTTTGTATTAGTGTTAATAAAACGGCGGGCATCATCATGGTAGATGTTCATACGTGCATCATGGGGTAGGCCGAAGGATGATTGGGCAAGCTTAGTCATGCCTGGGTCAAGTTCTACCACATCTAAGTGTAATTTATCACCATTTAGGCCGCCATGCCCAGCTAAAAGCCATTTGGGTACGGAATAACCGCCGCCACCAAGCATGAGGATTTGTTCTGCTTTGGGGAAAAGCACTGTGCCAAGAGCATAATATTTTGTATATTTAAATAATAATTCTGAAGGATTATCTAAGTACGTTCCCGATTGGGCATAGCCTGGGTCTGTGGCCATGTAGAGTACGGGGCGGTTATCTTCACCTATGCCACGCATGAGGCGGATATTATTATATGGCGTTTCCACTGCTGGTGGAGTTCCGCTTTTTGTCATGTTGTCTTCATAAAAAGTGTTAAATGATGCTATGATAGGTATGGCTGCAAAGATAAGAATGCGTGGGGTAAGCTCTGCGGGGCCGCCTTTGTGCCAGACTAAAAGCGAAAGTATGACCATGCTTGCAGAAACACCCAATAAAATATGTGTGCTTGAAAAAAACGAAATTAGTACAAAACCACCTAAGAATGTACCCACAATGCTACCCGTGGTGGAAAGGGCATATAGGCGACCCACTGTGGCACCAGATGTGGCAATGTCTGCCAGTCTTAGGCGGATGATGTATGGTGAAACCATTCCAAAAAGTATGGCTGGAAAGGCAAAAAGACCAGCGGATGCCACAACAGCCGCCATGTAGATATTGTCAATGAGGCCAGTGGCAGTTATGCCCATGAAGCGATGCCCAAAGGCAGTTAGGGCGCAACCTGCCCCTGCCCCTGCTAAGATGCGCCCAAGGATTGCATGGGAGAGGGTTTTATCGGCAATGCGGCCCCCAATCCAAGCTCCGCAAGCAAGACAAGCCATGATAACACCGATAAGACTTGTCCAAACAATAACGGACGTTCCAAGATAGGGTGCCATAACTCTTGCACCGACCATTTCCAGCACCATAATTAGTGCACCACTTACAAAAATAACAAATTCTAACATTTTTTACCTTATATTTATTAAATATTGTTGATTACAAAAACAAACTTTGCTTGGCTCACAATGACCAAAGCATGATTTGCAGTTTGTTCAAAAGGTATTGGATGCAAGGAAGGCGAAATTTTTTGCGGAGTGGAGTGTACTCTTATGGTACTCGACCGTAGCAAAAAATGAGCCTGACGAAGCAGACGATGCCTTTTCAACAAACTGCCTAAAATAATCCGTGGACTTTTCCCGTCTCTGTATCCACATCAATATTACGGAAAGAAGGCGAAGACCCAGTGCCTGGCATAAGCACAATATCACCAGAAACAGGGGCCACAAGGCCAGCCCCACCAAAGTGTAATAAATCACGAATATATAACTGCCAGCCCTTGGGCACGCCTTTAATACTTGGCTTATCTGAAATGGAGTATTGCGTCTTGACCATACATACGCCCAGCTCATTGGCATTGGGCAGGGCTTGTAGGGCCGCAAGCTTTGTGCGTGCTTCTTGTGAATATTCCACACCGTCTGCGCCGTATATTTCACAGGCAATACGTTCAATTCTTTCGCAAAATCCACTGTCATCGGAGTAGAGGTAGCGGAAATTTTTTGGCTCGTTACTGGCTTCTATTACGGCATCACTAAGTTCAAGGGCACCGTCTCCGCCATGTTGCCAATGGGTAGATACGGCGCATTTTGCACCTGCGCCTTCTACTATTTCACGCACCTTGGCAATTTCGGCCTTGGTGTCGGTGGTGAAGGCATTGATGCACACCACAGCTGGCACACCTGAGAGGCGCACTACGTTTAGGTGATGTAACAAATTAGCACAACCTCTTTCTACAGCACCCACGTCTTCCTTAAAATATTCATCGGGTAGAGGGCGGCCTGGTATGGGGGATGGTGCTCCACCATGAATTTTCAAAGCCCTAATAGTTGCAACTATAACAACGGCATCGGGCACAAGACCACTGGCACGGCATTTTAAATTCCAAAATTTTTCATAGCCAATGTCGGCTCCAAAGCCTGATTCTGTAACATGATATTCACTGCATTTTAGTCCAATATAATCAGCAATTACAGAGCTTTGACCCAAGGCTATATTGGCAAAGGGACCAGCGTGTACTAGAACTGGCTGGCCTTCCATGGTTTGTATTAAGTTTGGTTTTACGGCTTCCACTATCCAGGCACTCATGGCACCTGCCACTTGTAAATCGCTTGTGGTTACGGGCTTGCCTGAGCGGTCATAGGCCACAACAATTTGGCCCATGCGCTTGCGTAAGTCTGCTAAATCTCTACTTATGGCAAGGATTGACATGACCTCTGAGGCCACGGCAATGTCAAAGTGTGATTGCATCATGAAGCCATTTCTATTGTTGCCATTATCAAGGCC
>CAYJNE010000240.1:0-2620 GCA_964371345.1 uncultured Desulfovibrionaceae bacterium
TACGGCAATAATGGTGCTAGCATAAGCCCTGTCGCCGCTGGTAGACCAAACATTATGTTGGCATTGGCCACAGCTTGGCCTGAGGCCCCGCGGCAGAGGTTATCAATGGCACTGACCACAATAAGTCTCTTAGTGCGTGGGTCAACCACAAGCCCAATATCACAAAACATTGTCCCGCGTACGTTACGAGTTTCTGGTAATTGCCCCTTGGGTAGCACCCGCACCCATGGGCTATACTGCCATGTTTCAGCATAGATTTTATGCACATCATCAAGGCTAATATCACGAATTAACTTACCATACATGGTGGACAAAATACCACGGCTAATGGGCAAAAGGTGCGTATTAAATGAAACAGTTACAGGATCACCCACAATGCGTGAAAGTTCTTGTTCAATTTCTGGTGTATGCCTATGCTTACCAAGATTATAAGCCTTAAATGTATCTGCAACCTCGCAAAATAATGTACCAACTGTGGCCTTACGCCCTGCCCCGCTGGTACCAGATTTTGCATCAATAACAATATCTTCCGCATAAATGCAGCCATGCTTCAAAGCAGGATAAAGCCCCAAAATAGCAGAGGTTGGATAGCAACCTGGATTAGCAATAAGTTTGGCATTGGCAATGTCTGCGCCATAGAGTTCAGGTAAGCCATAAATGGCTTTGGCAAGCATTTCCTTTTGGGTATGGGGCACGTTGTACCATTGTTCGTACACTTCGGCATCGGTAATGCGAAAATCGGCGGATAAGTCCACAACTCGTACATTTTTATGCCTAAGCTCGGCCCCCACTTCCATGGCTGTACCATGCGGCACGGCTAAAAATACAAGGTCACAATTTTCGGCAACTTCATCCACATCAAGCTTTGATATAACAAGATCACAACCCGCAAGGCCTTCCATAAAGGGGTAAAAATCCCCCAAACGCTTACCAGCCTCCGCCCGAGAAGATGCCATAACCAACTGCATATTTGGATGCATGGACAAAAGGCGTACAATTTCCATGCCTGTATAACCTGTTACCCCAACTAAACCTACTCTGATATGTGTTGCTTTGGACATATTTACACCTATTTTCTTTTAATAACGTATTTCATACGCAATTCATACAAAATCCCATCGAGAAGACGTTTTTCTTCTTCATCTAGGCCGCCCTTGGTCTTTTGTGACAACATATCAAGTATTTCAATGGTATGGCAAGCCATATCCAAATTTTCTTCCATTTGCCCAGTATCAGGGTTTGGCACTTCACCAAGTTGCATCAAAGCAGATGATGCAAGAGATAGGATGAAGGTTGAAAATGTAACATGCGGCATGGTACAATTCATACTGATTTTTTCTTCATTTTGCATATAAACTCCCAATAAATACTTAGCGGTTTAACGCTTTTTCATAAACAGCAAGGGCTTGCTCTAAATAATCCCGTGAGGACACATAGCCGCCCACATGTTCTATGGATTTGGCAAGGGCATACAAACCAGCACTCACATCGCCAAAATCCACAAAACCCATATGCCCAATGCGCACAATGCGGCCCTTTAGGTGGTCTTGCCCACCAGCCATAACCACATTGTATTTTTGCGCCGCATATTGCACAACCTTTGTACCGTCAAGGCCTTCTGGCAATAATACACTGGTGAGGCCCCAAGCAAAATGCTCCTCAACAAAGGGTTTTAAGCCCAAGGCTTGCACGCCATGCCTAGCCATAAGACTTAAGGCCCACTGCTTGGCATAAAGAGCTTCAAGTCCCATTTCCATAATTATATCAAGGCTTTCATTAAGGCCAAGTAAAAGACTAATGGGTGAAGTAAATAGTGTTTGCCCTTTTTCTACATTAGCTTTTTCCTTAATTAAATTAAAGTAATAGCAAGTTTGTTTAATGCTCTCGGCTCTTTTCCAAGCACGCTCAGATAGGGCAATTAAACTTAAACCTGGCGGCACCATAAGCCCCTTTTGAGAGCCTGTTAAAAGGCAATCAATACCAAGGCTATCCATAGGACAAGGCGAAATGCCCACGGCGGAAATTCCGTCTACCACTAGAAGTACGTCACGGTCTTTGGTAATGGCTGAAATTTCATCAATGGGGTGCAAAGCTCCCGTGGATGTTTCGCAAAGCTGAATAAATACACCACGTATGCTTTTATCAGCATCAAGAACTTGTTTTATATTTTCGGCTCTTGCTACAGTACCCCATTCAAAGCTTAGGGTTTCAACTATGCAACCATGCATTGTGGCAATCTCACCCCAACGCTCACCAAATTTACCAGCCTCAACCACAAGCACCTTCTCACCTGGTGCAAAAAGAGTGTGCACAGCGGCTGTCATGGCCCCCGTGCCTGAACACGTAATGGGCATTACTACTTGCTTAGTGCCAAAAAGCTGTTGCATTTTTGGCTGAAGCTTATGCATAATATCTTTAAATACGGGCTTTCTGTGGTGAATCATCTCTCCCGCCATGGCAAGACGTGTGCGTGATGGTATAGGTGTTGGCCCTGGTGTTAGTAAGCGGGATTTATTAAGCATAAAAACTCCTTGTAGCTATCTTGGAACTTGTAGTTTTCTGGGGGAAAACCTTTTCTGAAGAAAAGGTTCTTCCCCCAGCCCCCCTTTCCAAAAAACTT
>CAYJNE010000241.1:0-2607 GCA_964371345.1 uncultured Desulfovibrionaceae bacterium
GGTAACTTTGATATACTCACAGCTTGGGCCAAATTACGCCAAAGCGAAGCCATGGTACGTCAGGCCACGTCTCAATTTTTTCCCCAAGTTGACATAAGTGCTGATGCCGCAACCATTCGTAAATCGGTACAACCGACAGAACGCGCCACTCAACAAGAATCCCTGTCAGAATCCTTTGGGCTTGGGCTTAGTGCATCATATGAATTGGATTTCTGGGGGCGTATAAATTCTGAACGCCAAGCAGAACTCTTGCGTACAGAGGCCACCCGTAATGATTTGCAAACAGCAGCCATAACCGTGGCTGGCTCTGTGGCGGATACTTGGGCGGCCTTACTTGGAAATAGGGCTGAATTTGCAGTGCTTAATGAGCAAATTGCCATTAATGAAAACTTGGTGGAGGTTCAAATTGCACGCTTTAATAATGGACTTAGCACCAGCCTTGAAGTGCTGCAACAGCAAGCCATTTTAGCCGAAGCAAAGGCCGAAATTCCAGCCCTTGAGCAACAAGCATCAATTTTACGCAACCAGCTTGCCATATTGCAAGGCACACTACCTGGAGCTGGTATAAAGATTGACGAATCCGCCCCCCTACCCACATTGGGAGCCATGCCAGAACCTGGCCTACCCGTACAACTATTAGATGCAAGACCAGATGTAAATGCGGCTTGGGCTCGCCTTGAGGCTTCAGATTGGGATGTTTCTGCGGCCCACGCCAATCGCTATCCCACATTGCGCCTTAGTGCGTCACAAATTTATAATGCGGCGGAGCAGTCTTTAGTTTTGACCAACTGGGTTGCAAGCTTGGTGGGTTCTTTGGCATTTCCACTTTTTGACGGTGGACGCCTTGCAGCAGAAGAAGCAAGAATTCGAGCCGAGGCCGATGCCAATGTGCAAAGCTATGCTAAAATTGTAGCCACAGCCATACAAGAGGTGGATAATGCTCTGGCTACTGAAAAGGGTGAGCTTGAAAATTTACGCCGCCTTGAGGAACAATATGCCTTTACTCGTGCGGCCCTAACTGAAGCCCGCAATAGTTACCTTGGTGGAGTTAGCGATTATTTGAATTTTATTGTGGAATTAAAATCCATACAAACCTTACAACGCACCATTGCTCGCCAAAAAACCACCGTGGTACAATCTCGCATAGCCCTATATCGTACCCTTGGCTCCTTACAATTTCCTCTAAGTGGCAACCTTGTGCCTACGCCCCAAAGCGCAAAGGGCAGTACAATTTTACATGATTAAGAGATAACCATATGAAATTACCATTTACATTAAAAATTCCTTTATTTAACAAACTATCTACACCCATGCAGGTCTTAGCTATTCTTGGCCTTGGTGTAATTATTGCTTGGTTATTTATTGTCACAGCACCGTCTAGCAAACGCATTAAACCACCAGTTAGTAGCCCCATGGTTGTCAGCATAATTACAAAAAAAGAAGATGCTCCCCTAGTTGTCAGTGCTCTCGGTACTGTGAAAGCCGCACAAGAAACCATTGTACGGGCCAGAGTTTCAGGGCAAGTGCAAGAACTTGGCCCCAATTTTGAACCTGGCGGCATTGTTAAAAAGGGTGAACTGCTCTTGCAATTGGATGATGATGATTATAAAAACGCCCTCGCTCTTAAAAAAAGCACCCTCGCCGAAGCTAAGGCTAGCTATGACCTTGAAATGGGCCAACAACGTGTGGCCCGCACAGAACTTGAGCAACTTGAAAAAATTATGCCCGAAGCCGCAAAAAAGACCGCTCTGGCCTTACGCAAACCTCAATTAGCCCAAGCTAAAGCTGTCCTAGAAGCAGCAGAAGCAGACTTTGACCAAGCCAAACTCAACCTTGAAAGAACTAAAATTACAACACCTTACAATGCTATCGTGCTAAAGCGTAATGTGTCATTAGGTAGCCAAGCCTCAAACTCTGACACCCTAGCCACCATTGCTGGCACGGACGAATATCACATTGAAGCTGCAATTCCCCTAGATAAGCTACAAGCACTTGGCATATCCATATTTAATGAAACAAAAGTCAATATTTATACAGCCACAAATAATATGCGCGAAGGTCACGTTTTGCACAGTATTGCTTCGCTTGATGAAACCACACGCATGGGCCGTGTTTTAGTTTCTATCACCGACCCCTTGGGCTTAAAAAGTGAGCAACCCCATTTATTACTTGGCGACCAAGTGCGTGTGGAATTACAAGCAGGCGTACTTAAAAATGCAATAACTCTACCCCGCATTGCCTTGCGTAGCAATGACACTGTATGGGTGGCTGTACCTACACCCCAAAATCCACAAGTTGCGGGACAAAATGCAGGGCAAAGCCCAAAGCAAGCCCAAACTTATACTCTTGACATTCGCCCAGTTGAAGTAGCTTGGAAGGATACCGAGCGTGTAGTAATCACCAAAGGACTTGAACAAGGCGAAAACGTCATCACATCTCCCCTTGGTGCCCCCATACAAAACATGCCTGTGCGTATCTCAACACCAAAAAAAGACACACAAAATGCAGCACCAAAAGCTAGTCAAAAGCCTAAGGATAAATAAGTATGCGTAACTCAGAAAACGCCATACCAAAGCACTTAACCCGCGGCTCTGTGGGTTGGATGGC
>CAYJNE010000242.1:0-2593 GCA_964371345.1 uncultured Desulfovibrionaceae bacterium
TCTTGCATTTGTTGCTCTGGCCTGCCAATGCCGAGGCGTAGGCGGTGGAAATCTGGCGTTCCTAGATGTTGGGTGATGGATTTAAGGCCATTATGTCCTGCGTTGCCACCGCCAGTCTTAAAGCGCAATTCGCCTACTGGTATATCGAGTTCATCATGCAGGACAATTAAATCATCGGGGCTTAGTTTATGCCATGCAAGCAAGGGTTGCACGCTTTCTCCGCTAAGGTTCATATAGGTTTGCGGCTTGGCTAAAAGCCACCAACCTGATAAACCCCAAAGCTTACACCGCCACAATTCACACTTAAATTTTGCACCAGACATGCTTTCCACTGGCCCATCTGCATTATCTAATAAGTAATCAATGAGCATAAAGCCCATATTGTGGCGTGTGCCATCGTATTTCTGACCAGGGTTACCAAGACCCACTAAAATTCCATTGTATTCCATAGTCTTGCTTTATTTTGTTTTTGTTATGTAAAGTGGCAGGCCCAGTGCGGCGCACTCTTCTGCTATATATGCGGCCACATGCTTGGCGTAGTATTTACTAGTGGCCGCTAAATGTCCACCCGAAGCTATGACAATAAGTTTTTTTTGTTCTGCATTAATTTCATCAAGGGTTTCTTGCATCATGCTTAGAGGAAAGAGGGCATCATCTTTAGCGGTAATTAATATCACAGGGCAAGAAATGCTACCAGTCTTACTGCTTAAATCCTTGCTAAATAGGCTATATATATGGCTTAAAGGATAGGTAAAACGGCAGTCACTGCGCGGGGCGTACACCTTATATGCATTGGCCACAATTTTTTTTATGGATAAATAGGCCACAAAGGGAATGGGCAAGCGGGGCATTATTTTGGTTAAAATTCGTAGGCCATTTAATATGTTATGTCTATATGCCTTAAGCTTTGCAAAGTGTGTTACCGTAATGGCATCGTCCCTATGTGGGAGCAAAGTACTTAGGGGAAAGCTTGCGGCGATATTTTGATTATTCATGGCGTGGGCCACGGCTAAAATTCCGCCTTGGCTATGGCCTGAAACCACAATGGGGCCTTGAAAATACTCTCTGGCCCAAACTTCGGCATCTAGGCCATTTTGCACTATGTCATCAAGTGTAAAATTTTTTTTTATTTTCGGGCTTAGGCCGTGGCTTAGGGGGTGAATGCCAACCACATTGCAACCAAAATTATACAGTTCTTGCAAAAGAGTTGGGTACATATGCGGAGTTGCCATGGTGCCTGGGTAAAAAAGCACGGTTACGGCTTTGGGGTCTTTTTCAAAAACAGAAAGTGCTATGGGCACCTGTGACTGAATGTTTACTATGCGGGGGGTAATGTTCATGATTTAAAACAGCCGACCCCCAAACGAAGGCCGGCTGTATATATTGACTGTGTTATCTAACTATTCTTCAGTGGTTGCAGCGGCTTCGGTGGCTTCAGTACCTTCTTCATCTGTGTCTACTTCAGCTGCCTTAGAAACAACGGCTACAATGGCGAAGTTTTGCTCATAAAGAGCTTGCACGCCCTTGGGCAATTCAAGGTCAGCCACACGAATGGTGTTATTTAAGTCCATTTCAGAAACATCAAGGGTGATTTTCTTAGGAATGTCAGCTGGCTTGCCCATAAGTTGCACACGCTCACGGTATGACTCTAATTTGCCGCCAAGCTTAACGCCCTTTGGAGTGCCCTCAAATTCAATGGCAACTTGAACTTTAACTTCCTTATCCAAATCTACGCCATAAAAGTCGATGTGCGTAAAATGATTTTTATAAGGGTGGTATTGCACATCCCAAATCATAACGGGGTGGGTGCTTTTTTTACCGTTATCTTCTATTTCAAGGCTAAATACGGTGGTGCGGCCCATTTCTGCATACATTTTTTGCAAAGGTAGCTCAGAAATTTGTACGGCAATGTTTTGCCCATCACCAGAATAAAAAACGCCAGGTACCATGTTGGTAGCACGTAGGCGGCGGTTAGGGCCTTTGCCGAAGCCGTCACGTTTTTGGACAGAAAGTGTTTTTGCAGTGGACATATGTCTCTCCTTAGAGAATTTTATTTATACAAATAGTACGCTAACCGAAGAACCTGTATGAATATTATGTATGGTTTTGCCAATTAAAGCGGCTACAGAAGCAACTTGTAATTTTGGGCAGCGTGCTAATTTATCTTTTAATGGTATGGTGTCAGTTACAATTACTTTTAATAGGGAGTCGGTGGAGTTTATTCTTTCAATGGCAGGGCCAGAAAGAACGCCATGTGCAGCACAGGCAATAACTTCACGTGCTCCGTTTTGACCAAGCACATCAGCACTGGCACAAAGTGTGCCTGCTGTGTCAATCATATCATCAACAATAATGGCAACTTTGTCCTGCACGCTACCAATGACGTGCATGGCTTTAGCTTGGTTTGGTGCGTCACGGCGTTTGTCAATAATGGCAAGCCCAGCATTTAAGCGTTTGGCATAAGCCCTTGCACGCTCCACACCGCCAGCATCTGGTGAAACCACAACAATATCTTCTTGTGGATACTGGCGTAAGTATTCAAGCATAACTGGTACACAAAAAAGATTGTCCACAGGACAATCAAAAAAACCTT
>CAYJNE010000243.1:0-2510 GCA_964371345.1 uncultured Desulfovibrionaceae bacterium
CTTTATAGGTCAGGGGCAAGGCATTTTGTGTGTAATGCACCTTGGCAGAGCCAATTTTTTACGCAAAAGGACGAGCTTGATTTAATTGCTGGACCATTTTGTAATTGTGCCAATGTGGCCCAAATAGAGTTATTGAGGGATATGGGTTTTGCGGCGGCCTTTGTTAGCCCTGAGCTTAATAAGGAAGATTTGCTTTTATTGCCAAGGCAAAGCTCTTTACCTTTGGGCTTTGTGCTTAAGGGCTTTTTCCCTGTGGGTATTGCTCGCTTTGGTTTAACTGGTATTAAGCCAAATGAGCCATTTGCAAGCCCCAAGGGTGAGGTGTTTTGGGCCAGAAATTATGGTAGTAATACTTGGATTTACCCTGCATGGCCTTTAGATTTTAGTGAAAAGCGTGCCCAACTTGAAAATGCTGGTTATAGCTTTTTTGCAGAAATTGGCGAAAATCCACCAGCTAGCTTACCAGAAGTTCGTAGAGATGGACTTTTTAATTGGGATAATGATTTGTTGTAATTTATAACTGATGACAAACCCCCTTGCGGGTGTTTGTGCCGCCTAAGCAAGCATAGCTTGCTTGGCAGTAATTCACGAAAATCAATAATTTAACGGTGCAAGTGAATTGCACCTATTATTGATTTATCGGTCGTGCTGACTTAGTCAGCACTCTCAAGCCTCCTCACAATTCATTGTGTGAAGGCTTTAAAAATTATAACCAACCTTAAAGCCAAAAAATACACCATGCCCATTAGCATCATTGACTTCGCCACCAAGGTCTAGCTGTACAAAATGGTTTAGCTTGTGGGTTAGTCGAAGACTTGTTTGTAGGCCAAAGCTATTGCGGCCTAGAAGCGGCGTTTCGCTGGTAAATTGTGTGTTATTATAGCCTGCAAAATTGGCCTTGGTTTTACTGCTTCCATCTAATAGTTCATGCTTCCAAAGACCTAGTATATCAAGGTCAAGGTCCAAATTTTCTGAAATATTTTTTGCATAACTTGCGTGTAGGCCAAGGGCTGAGCGTAGGCTACTGTAACTTGTGGCCTCAATGTTTAGGCTTGTGGCTAGTCCATCTGTTTCGCTAATGTTTGGCCTTTGTAAATGTGAAAATTCAAGCCAAGCCATGGGCCCCACACGCCAATTATTTATGGCCCAATCCTTACCGCCACCACCCATGAAGCTAGTTACAAAGTCTGTCCATTCGCTGATATTGGAGCGAGAATATGTACCTATGGTTACGTTGCGGTTCTTGGTGTTTTGATCATAGCCAATCCGCCCAAGGCCCATGATGTAAAACCCATCCCACTGTTCTGGTGCATAATGGGCTTGGAGGCCAAGGCTAAAGCTGTCTGTATCTGTGTTGGAGTCGTGGTCACCAAGGGCAGAGCTACTACTTTTAACAAAGGCCATGTGCACGCCAGTGATTAGGCTTGAATTCCAAGTATAATCAAAACCTGCCACAAGACCAACGCTAGCAGTATGATAGCCAGATATATTATCATATGAGCCTTGGCTAATGCTTGAGCCAATGGCTTGACCCCAAATTTGCATGGAGGTTTGGGCGCTAGTGCTACCTGCGGCAAGTCCTTTTATTGGGGTATTGCTTGCCATAAAATTATACTCACTACTGGCAAGCATACGCTGTAAGACTATGGTATTTATATTGCTTTGCTGATTAAGACTAGCCATGGCTTCTGTATTATAGCTTTCTGGCCCTAATTGGTTGAGGGCTTTTTTAACGCCTTGTCCATTGGGATTTGAAAAGTCCAAGGCCGCAATGAGGTTTTGCATATCGCCAGTGGCAGAGCCTGCAATTTGACCAAGGGCCATACCAAGGCTTTGGGCAGCACCAGTATTGGCATATTGAGCATAGGTACTTGGTGCACGGCTTAGGTTAAGTGTATATTGGTCTGCACTTAGTTTTTGCACAGCCATACCAAGGGTGGGGGAGATTTGTGCTATGCCATAGGATGCAAAGTCACCATTAATGGCGTTGGTAAATATGTCAAAGCTAACTTGCAGAGTATTGGTATAGTACATGGCTTCTGGTATAAATTCCAATGTTCCAGCTAGCGTGAGGGGATTAGTTACAGCAATTTGCCCATGCTGCGATGTTGCGTCAAACTCCACCATGAGGTTTGAACTTGGTGTTGGGTTGTAAGTATTTACTGTAAGGGCATTGCTTGCGTCACTTTCAATATATAGCGTGCCGTCATTATACAGGGTTTGGTTTATAGTTGCACCTTGACTCCACAATGTGCCTTGTGGGTTGATGTGTACATTGCTTTGGGTAATTATGCCGCCAGTACCATCGGCACGGGGCATAAGCCCAAGAGTTCCAGCATCAATGACAGTTGCACCAGTGTAAGTATTTTCGCCAGAAAGGATAAGTGTGCCAGCACCAGTTTTCATAAGGCCCACGCCTTTGCCACTAAGTGCGTTGGCGTGTTGACCGTCAATGGCTCCAGTTCTATAGTCGGCTTGGTGGTAGCTGTCATTCCATTTTTCTTCGCCAA
>CAYJNE010000244.1:0-2503 GCA_964371345.1 uncultured Desulfovibrionaceae bacterium
AAAAAAATTTAATCTGACGAAGCAGATTGCTATTTTTAAGAAGATTATTAAGGGCGTATTACTTTGTCCGCCAAATCGAGGCTCGTAGCAATATCAAGCATATTGGAAGTCTCCCCCACCTGCTTTTGTTTATCTAGCCCATAATGCGCAAGGCAAGTGCCACATACCAAAATACTAACGCCAGATTTTTCAAGCTCCTTAAGGCTCTCTAGGGCATTGCCTTCCAAGGCAGCAAGCTTTACACCGCCATTGAGCAATATTACACGCCAAAGGCTTGAGCCAAACTCAGGCAAAGTGCTTAAAAAGGTCGCCATAAGCTTGTGGCCCAACTCATCATCACCACGGCCCAATGTTTCCGTGGTAATAAAAATAAGTACGGATTTTTCTTCCGAATTACTTTGCGGTGAAATTTGCGCAACATCATTTGGATTATGGTTTTCATCTCTGCTTGCCATTATGCAAAAGTCTGCGCCTTGGGCAGTGCTCTGCACTGAAAAGCCTTGTTGCAAAAGATAACGAGTTACATTTTCCACAGCGGCATCATTATCAACAAGTATTTGTAATTGTGCTATGTTTTCTTCCGTGAGTGTTGTGCGACATCGCATAACAGGTTGTGGACAGGGTAGGGTGCGAAGATCAAGTAATTTCATTATGGCTCCTTGTGCTCGGCGTGTGCTGTGATTATACAAAGATGCGCAGGGTTTATCAAGGTATAAAACTTAGCAGTGAACTATGTTATAAAGTTGAAATAATAGTACTTTTAATATATACTTTTTAGGGTTATGGTCGATTGTATATGAAAATATTATTTTGTTGGAGTTCATTATGAAATTGAGTCCTGCATATGTGTTTATATTGTTTTTACTGGCCTTGCTAAACTGTGTGGCTGTGGCCGTAGAGTATAACACAACTTTAGGTTATATTATCATTGGTGCAAGCATTGTACTGGCCTTGGCCGGAGTGGTGTTTTCTCCCAAGGGTGGGGCGAGTCAGCTTCATGAAATTATTGAATTTATAAAATCCATGCCCAAGACCTTGGGTAATGATATTCCCACTTCTGATAAAGATGATGCAGTATATCAATCTGTTACGGAACTAGCTACGCAGTGGCGTGAACAATATTTAGATTTGCAAAATAAATCCTTTGAATTAAAAGAACAATATCAACAAGTTCTCACAAATCTTGAGCAGTTTGAAGAACAAAAAGCTAATCAAGAAAAAACCATGGAGGCCATGCAAAAAATCGGTAATAAGGCCGCCAATGTTACTAAAAAGCTTACCTCTGGCGTGCGTGAATTTACGCATGTTGTGGGTGAAGTGGACTCTGGCATGTCCTCACAGCTATCTAGGCTTGGCGAAACCCATGACGCCATGAAGCTTATGGTGGAGCATACTTTGGAGTCAGCTCAAAAGGTTAATGAGGCATCACAAGGTGCTGAAAATTCAAGGCAAAAGGCATTGACTGGGGCCAACGATGTAAAGGGCTCTGTGGCAAGCATTGAACTAGTAAAGGAAACAGTGCTTGATTTGCGTGAAACCATGAATGTGCTTGTGGAAAAAACTGTGGATATTGGCAAGGTTATGGGTGTTATTAATGACGTTGCTGACCAAACAAATTTACTTGCCCTAAATGCTGCCATTGAAGCCGCAAGGGCGGGTGAAGCTGGGCGTGGTTTTGCTGTTGTTGCTGATGAAGTGCGCAAGCTTGCTGAAAAGACTATTCTTGCCACCAAGGAAGTTGAAGGCGCAGTTTTAAGCATTCAGGAAGAGACAAATCGTAATATGGATGCCGTATCAAGGGCTGTGGAGCACACCATAGACAGCGCAGAAAAAGCCACACAAGCTGGTGTTTTTATGCAAGATATTGTGGAAGGAATGGATGAAACTGCGGCTCAGTTGAGTGATATTGCCGCCGTAGCCGAGGCCCAATCGGAGACCAGCCACAAGGTAAATGAAGCACTGGATGTGGTGCAGGCTGTTGCCGCCGATACTGGCGAACATATGCGCAACTTTATGAATACGTTGGTAAGCTTTTCGAGCAGCGTTGATGAGATAGGTATTATTGTTCATGCCTTAGATAGTGGTAATTTGGACGGGGCTACCTCAACAGACACATTCATCACTTGGACGGACGATCTTGCCCTTGGCCTTGAGCCCATAGATAGCCAGCACCAAGTACTTTGCGATTATATAAATCAACTATATAAGGCCATGCAAAACAAGGCCAGCGAAAATGATTTAAGCGAGTTGCTGGACGCTCTTTCTGACTATACGGTGACTCACTTTAGAGAAGAGGAAAATATTTTTGGAGTGACAGACTATCCTGATGTGACTGCCCATAAAGAAGTGCATAAGCGGTTTGTAGCCAAACTTGCTGAATTTAAGGCACAACTCACAGACGGCACCGCTGTGCTAAGTATGCAACTTTTGGAATTTTTGAAGGATTGGCTTATCAAACATATTATGGGAACGGATACGCAATATGTGGAATTTGTTAAGAATA
>CAYJNE010000245.1:0-2482 GCA_964371345.1 uncultured Desulfovibrionaceae bacterium
TTGGGAAGTGCGGGTGTAGCCTCTGCCCTTGGCACGGCGAAAGTCGCAGAGGCCGCAGGTGCGGTCACTTACCCATATTATAAAGATAGCTTTGGCGTATTGCATGACACCACTCGTTGTATTGGTTGTCGTCAATGCGAAAAGGGTTGTCAGGCAGTTAATAACTTGCCCATGCCCGCAAAGCCTTTTGATGATTTAACCGTAACCCACACCAAACGCCGCACATCTGCTGCTGCTTGGACTGTGGTTAATCGTTACTCTGTGGGCGAGGATGAAGTTTTCCGCAAACTCCAATGCCTACATTGTAATGACCCAGCTTGTGCCTCGGCATGTTTTGCCAAGTGCTTCACCAAGGAGCCTAACGGCGCTGTTAGCTATAAGGGTGACCAATGTGTGGGCTGTCGTTATTGCATGATTGCTTGCCCATTTTATGCACCTGGATATCAATATGAAGAAGCCTTTAACCCATTGGTACAAAAATGTACGTTCTGTGAGCCTCGCTTAAAAGAAGGCAAGCTCCCTGGTTGTGTTGAAAAATGCCCCATGGACGCACTAACCTTTGGTAAGCGTAGTGATTTAATTAAGATTGCTCGCAAGCGCATCGAAGAAAGGCCAAATGCATATGTAGATTATATCTATGGCGAAACCGATGCTGGCGGCACTGCTTGGATGACCTTGCAAGCCGTTGACCCTGAATTACTTGGGCAAAATACGCATCTTGGTAATCGTCCCATGGGTGAACTCACCTCTGGTGCTCTTGGTGCTGTACCTATGATTATTGGCTTCTGGCCAGTGCTATTTGCAGGTGCTTATGGCATTAGCAAGTTAAAAGAATCCAAGGCCAAGCAAGAAATGAAGGCAGCTCTTAAGAAAATTGAAGCTGAACAAGGCAAAGAAGTTGCCGATAAGGTGAAAAAAGCCTTTAGCGATGACCACCATAACCACGGGGAGGGAGCGTAATGAGTCACGATATTGTAATCCCTACCAAGGATAAAATGATGAATATGGGCGAGTTTTCGCTAAGACGTCCTGGTAATATTATTACCGCCATCATTCTTATAGTGGGCCTTGTTGTAACTGTTATTCGTTTTACCCAAGGTATTGGCTCTGTTACCAATCTTGATGACAACTATCCTTGGGGTATTTGGATTGGCTTTGACCTTCTATGTGGTGTGGCACTAGCCGCAGGTGGTTATTTTACCACAGTTGCTTGCTACATTATGGGGTTAAAACACATTCACTCTGCTGTGCGCCCAGCCGTAACAACGGCCTTCCTTGGCTATAGTTTTGTGGTTGTGGCCCTTTTATATGACCTTGGGCATCCCTTACGCTTGCCCTATATGTTCTTCTTCCCAGGCACAACATCGGTGCTCTTTGAAGTAGGTCTTTGTGTGGCAACATATGTTACCGTACTTATGATAGAATTTTCCGTTGCCCCCATGGAGTGGCTTTCTGGAAAGTTCCCTTGGATTTTGAAATATCGTAAGCTAGTACTTCGTGCCACCATAGTCTTGACCATATTTGGTGTGTGTTTATCCACATTGCACCAATCTTCACTGGCAGCATTATTCCTCATTGCTCCTGGTAAGATGCATCCGCTTTGGTACTCACCATTTATGCCCATGTTCTTCTTTGTATCTTCTATGGTGGCTGGTGCCTCCATGGTAATATTTGAAGGAATGCTTGCGCATAAGGGCGTGCACCACTACATGGATGCTTTGCATTTGCGTGAATCGCGTGACGTAACCCTTGGTTTTGCTCGTGCGGCTTCGCTAATACTCTTTGGCTATTTCATGTTGAAATTCATTGATATGGCCGTACAAGACAACTTCAAGTACCTCTTAACCAGTTTTGGTTATTGGTGGATGGTTGAAATGTTGTTCTTTGTGCTTATGCCTGCACTTCTCTATGCTAAGGGTGCAAGAGACGGCAATATTCGCCTATGTCAGCTTGCCTCAGCCAACGCTGTACTAGGTATTGTAGTTAACCGCTTTAACGTAAGTCTTATTGCCTTTAACTACAACTTGCCAGCTTCTGAAAAGTACTTCCCACACATAGGCGAAATTTGTATTTCAGTCTTTGTGGTAACACTTATTGTGACAGCCTACCGCTTTATTGTGTATCACATGCCGGTACTGTACGAACACCCCAATTTTAGGGGCGACCACTAAGCCGACAGGAGGTAATTATGGCTGCCGAAAGTAGTTTTAGTACATTTTATGAGTACTTCTTATATACCAAAACGTGGGCTTATGGGCTTATGTTTGTGACTTTGCCTGCCTTCACGTTTTATTGGTATTGCATCCTCTTTTCTTGGAAAGATGGTGACGGAGATGAAGACGATCACGGGCATTAAGCCTTGATTTAATAAGTAATTAAAAGTATAAAAAGCGTTGCTCTCTTGGGGCAACGCTTTTTATTATGTGTTGACAAAGTCAACACTACCGATAAATCAAGAGTAGGCGCAATTTACTTGCGCCGT
>CAYJNE010000246.1:0-2478 GCA_964371345.1 uncultured Desulfovibrionaceae bacterium
GAGAAATTGCAATTTATCCCCTCGTAAAACACGGACAAAAAGTACACCCACGCTTTAATATTAAGGCCAGCGGCTGTACCCCCTTGACCGAGGCTTTGTGGTGGGTAATGCAGCAAATGCATAGGCTTAAAGAAAATCGCAAAATTATCCTTATCATCACAGACGGTATGCCAGACTCTGTACGTACCAGCAAGGATGCTTTAGTCAAAGCTCAAAAACTTGGCTTTGAGGTTATGGGGTTAAGCATTGAGGATAATAGTCTTGAAATGCTAATGCCAAATGTAAGCCGTACTATACATGACCTTGGCATGCTACCAAGTGCTATGTTTGAAATGCTGCAAAAGTCACTAATAAGCCACATACCAAGGGGGAATGTATGAAAATTCTATCATATTGCTTGCTTTGCCGTATTGGGATTTTGCGCAAAATACCATTGTGTTTTGGATGCCCAAAAACAAGCATAAGTAAACTTGCTTGTGCCTATAAAACCATAAACAAATAAAGGAGGTTATATGAGCTGGGGTCAGTGGATACCCGTGGTCATTGCAGTGCTAGCAGCTGCAAAAGAGATGTTAGATGATGAGTAATTTTGCATGAAAAATTACAACCGCATGGCAGGGTTACCCTGCTATTTTTATTTTAAACCTTTAACAAATTGGAGATTATTATGAGTAAAACTTGGACATTTATAGGTGGTGTAATCACTGGCGTTATTGGCGTATTTGCTGCCGCAACCGCCGCAGTAGCACTTGAGGAAAGGCAAAAGACTGACGTTGTTCTTGATGATGACGAAAGAACATTAACAGACGTTGACGCTGAAGAGCATGACCACGAAGACACTGTTGGTCAACCAAGTTAATTTGTAAATATTAGTGGGTGCCTTAAACGGCACTCACTTAAATTTGCTATCTAATTCCATTTTTATTTGTGTAGCGTGATAATAAATGCTTCACAACTACCAATCACGCAATATACGAATAAGTAGTGGAAAAAATATTAATACTGCTCCAAAAAATAATAGATACCCAATAAGTATTGATAGCCAATTAGTAATTTCAGGTTTCCATGGAAGTTCATTAGCTTCAATGCGGTCAAGACATCTGCGTAAAGTAATAATTTGCGCAAGAAAAATGCAAAGTAATGTAATGACAAAAGACGTTGGTGTTGGGTTTAATGGGGCACTTGTATGGATTTGACTTCCCGTCATAAAAACATTTGCCCAAGGTATATTTAATTTTTTTGAATAATTAAACACTGTATAATATCTATTAAAAACAGAGAACAACATAAGCCCATGCGTAATTTTACCATAGTCTTTATCATCAAACATAATAATTATACTCATTTATGATGTGCGTATTAATTGTTTGTATATACACTTTGTTTACCACCCTCGTAGAATTCGGTAAAAACCTGGATAGACAATCAATACCACTAAAAAAATGATAAAATATCCTAAAAGCATTGATAACCAATTTTTAATTTCTCCTACCCATTGCAGGTTATTGTTTTTAATGCGCCGAATACATCTTGTTAGAGTAATAAGTTGTGCAAGTGCCAGACTGAAAAGAGTAAGGTATAATAAGAAGGGTTGAGGTGTTAAAGGCGGGTTTAGATGTATATTCTTTGAAATTGCTACAGTAACCCAAGGTATATCTAATTTTCTAGAATATTCAAAAACAGTGTTATAAGCACAACCAACTGAAAATACCATAAGGCAATGAGTGAAAGTGCTGTAATCTTTGGCTTCAAACATATTTTCTCCATTGGTGAAAGGATATACCTTCCACCATGTTTTTATTTTATATGCTTAAAATTACTCAATACTACCAGATTCATTGAGCTGTTTATAAGCCCTCTTGGTTAGATAAGGAACTATTCCCTTACGCTTGTTCCACAAGTCCTCTAATGAACCATCCTTGTAACTGTCAACGTCTTTCCCTACTCCCCATCCTGTATATCCCCCTGGGGAAGATGGAGGATGGCCATCCAATACAGCACCTTCAAGGGCATCTCCAGCAAAAGCAACAGCATTAGGATTATTATTTGCTACATTACGTCCTGAATTCCATAAATTTTTAGCGCCTCGTGCTAATCGTGCACCTTGCATCCCAGCAATTCGTGCAACCTGTAGCCAAGCTAAGCCATCCCTATCAATTCTATTAACAGGGTCATCGGCACAATAATCATATAAATCATTATCACCGCGTCTGTCCTTTATTCGCTCAAGTGTCAGACATATGTTGTCGGAAGTAAATTCCGCCAACCTGCCACTCTCGCTATACGGCAATCTACCGATTGCGACTCCGTCGGTTTAAAGTGGGTCAAGCATTACAAAGCGCCCTACCCTTGGGTCATAGTAGCGGTGACCAAATTTTGTAAGCCCTGTGTACGGGTCAGTCATGCCACTAGCAAAGCCCTGAGGTTAAGCAGTAAATACGTCTCATATAAATCATGCACTTACAAGGCATAAGTTAT
>CAYJNE010000247.1:0-2420 GCA_964371345.1 uncultured Desulfovibrionaceae bacterium
CAAGCACGTGGTCAAGGCCACCGTAGCCAATATCATAGGCCCAGCCGTCACCACCAAAGACCCAAATGCTCTTCTTGGTGAACAAGTCATCCATATGCCAAATTTCATGGGCAATGGGGTGGTCTATGGCGTTCAAGTTACCTAATATTTCAAGGCCATACTTTTGTGAAGCTTCCGCATCATCCATACCCTTGAGCCAACCTTCGCAAGCCTTGGCAAGATTTAAATCAAGCCCCTTTATGGCAAGCAATTCTTTAATGCGGTCAGCAAGGAGGTTGCGGCGTTGTTGGTAGGCCATTTCAATACCAAAACCAAACTCTGCGGCATCTTCAAATAGGGAGTTACCCCAAGCTGGGCCGTAGCCGTCCTTATTGGTGGTGTATGGTGTGGTGGGTGAAGAGGCACCCCAAATGGAAGAACAACCCGTGGCGTTGGCAATAATCATACGATCACCAAACATTTGGGTAAGTAGCTTAACATATGGAGTTTCACCACAACCAGCACAAGCACCAGAGAACTCATGCAAGGGCTGTTGTAACTGTGAGCCCTTCAAAGTATCACGTGGCATGAGGTCGTCTTTTAAGCTTATATTTTCGTCAGCAAAGTCAAGGTTAGTTACTTGGGCGTCAAGTTGGCTTTCAAGAGGCTTCATAACAAGGGCCTTAACCTTAGCAGGGCAAACTTCTGCGCAAGAGCCACAACCTAAGCAGTCCTCAGCATAAACTTGCATGCGGAATTTTAAGCCTTTTAGTTCTTTGCCATTGGCGTCCTTGGTGGCAAAGGTCTTAGGCGCGCCTTTTAGCTCCTCTTCAGTTGCCAAAATTGGACGAATGGTCGCATGCGGGCAAACAAATGAGCATTGGAAGCATTGAATACAATTGTCCACTTGCCATTCTGGTACGGCAATGGCAACACCACGCTTCTCATAAGCCGCAGTGCCAAGAGGCATAAGGCCTGCTGGATCCATGGCAGATACAGGAAGCTTGTCACCTTGTTGGGCAAGGATTGGCTTAACCACTTGGGTGATGTATTCTGGCTCGTCATTATTTTGCACATTAGCATCGGTGGCTTTTGCCCAAGATGCTGGATACTTAATGGCCTCTAACGAACCCAAAGCCTTATCCACAGCGGCAATGTTCATGTTAACAATCTTATCGCCTTTGGAGCCGTAGGTATCCTTAATGGAAACCTTCAAAAGCTCAACGGCTTTCTTAAAGTCAAGCACGTTGGCAAGCTTAAAGAAAGATGTTTGCATAATCATATTAATACGCCCGCCAAGGCCCACTTCAGTGGCAACCTTAACAGCGTCAAC
Organism: uncultured Desulfovibrionaceae bacterium; assembly: GCA_964371345.1. Taxonomy (GTDB): domain Bacteria; phylum Desulfobacterota; class Desulfovibrionia; order Desulfovibrionales; family Desulfovibrionaceae; genus CAYJAD01. Next base: position 1,313 of record CAYJNE010000247.1, read on the forward strand.
ATTGTAGAACTTCAATTTTTTGGTAGCAATGGTGCGCTTCATCTTGGCTGGTAAATTCTTTTCCATATCCTTTAGCGACCAATTGGAGTTTAGAACAAAGGTTCCGCCCTCCTTAATGCCTTCCAAAATGTCATATTGATTTACATAGGCGGCCTTATGGCAAGCAATGTAATCAGCCTGAGTTACTAGGTAAGAAGATTTAATTTGCTCCTTACCAAAGCGCAAATGCGATACGGTAAAACCGCCAGACTTTTTGGAGTCATAGGCAAAGTAAGCTTGGGCATACATATCGGTGTTATCACCAATAATTTTAATTGCTTGCTTGTTAGCACCAACTGTACCGTCTGCACCAAGACCAAAGAACTTACATTGCACTGTGCCGTCAGGAACAGTAGAAACTTCTTCTTCCACATCAAGTGAGGTAAAGGAAACATCATCCACAATACCTACGGTGAAGTGATTTTTTGGCCCAGCAGAAAGCATGTTATCAAACACAGCCTTAGCCATGCCAGGGGTGAAGTCTTTTGAACCTAAGCCGTAGCGACCACCAACGATGGTGGGTATTTCGCCACGCTCAAGATATGCTGTGCAAACATCTTGGTATAGTGGCTCACCAAGTGCGCCAGGCTCCTTGGTGCGGTCAAGCACGGTAATGGTGCTAGCCGTTGCAGGAATGGCACGCAATAGATGCTCGGTGGAGAATGGACGATATAAACGAACTTTAACAAGGCCCACACGCTGGCCAAGGGTGTTATTTAAGTAGTCAACGGTTTCTTCAATAACTTCACATGAAGAAGCCATGGTAATAACAATGCGGTCGGCCTCGGGGTGGCCCACATAGTCAAATAGTTTATAACTACGACCAGTTATAGAGGCAACCTTTTTCATGGCTTCAAGCACATAGCCTGGCACTGCGTCATAATAAAGGTTAGCGGCTTCACGGTTTTGGAAGTAAATATCAGGATTTTGAGCAGTACCACGAATATGTGGATGCTCAGGGTTCATGGCACCACTGCGGAATTCTTCCACCTTCTCCCAGTTAACTAGGTCGCGAATGTCTTCATAGTCGATAACTTCGATTTTTTGCACTTCGTGTGAGGTGCGGAAG
>CAYJNE010000248.1:0-2416 GCA_964371345.1 uncultured Desulfovibrionaceae bacterium
TCAATTATATCTTCAATCCGCTATGATAATCATTAAGTATGGAGCAAGAATGCTTAAACTTCGCAACTTCCTCATCTGTCAAATCAAGCTCAATAATACGATCAACTCCATTACCATTGACCACACAAGGCATACCCGCAAATACGCCCGTTTCGCCATAAATATTATCCATACGTGAGCTTACGGTTAAAATACTGTGTTCATTATTAAGTATGGCTCTGGCAATCCTAGTCATGGCGATGCCAATGCCATAGTAAGTGGCGTTTTTGGCCTCAATAATTTTGCCTGCGGCGTGTACCACGTCATCGGCAATATCTTCAAGGTCGTTGAAAGTTATTTTGCCGTTTGATTGCTCACAAAATTTCAATACGGATTTGGTGGAAATCATAGCTTGGCTCCACGGCACAAATTCACTGTCGCCATGCTCGCCGATAACGTAACCATGCACATTCTTAGGATCTACGGAAAATTTTTCGCCAAGGAGGTATTTAAGGCGGGCTGTATCAAGAGTTGTGCCTGTGCCCATAACACGGCTTGAATCAAAGCCAGAAAGCTCATAGCAAACCCTAGCCATAATATCTACGGGATTGGTGGCCACCACAAAAATGCCCTTAAATCCAGAATCTACCACAGGCTTAACCACAGATCTAAAAACATCCACATTACGATTGAGCAAGGCAAGGCGGGTTTCGCCTGGCTTTTGGTTAACGCCAGCACTGATGAACACAATGTCAGCGTCACTGCAGTCTGTGTATTCGCCTTGGTAAATATTCATGTGTGAGCTTGAAAATGCAAGGCCGTGGTTTAAATCCATGGCTTCGCCTTGGGCTCTTTTTTTATCAATATCAATTAAAACCAGTTCGTTGCATATGGCCTTATTTACGCAAGCATAGGCAAAACTCATGCCCACCATGCCTGTGCCCACAACAACAATTTTCTTTTTATCAATCATTTTTCACTCTTTATATTATAGATTAATTTTACGCACAGCCTCAAGGGTGCGCTCAAGGTGTTCATCACTATGTACAAAGCTCATCATGGCCGCCTCAAAGGATGCTGGGGCAATGTAGACACCTTCATTGCGTAAGGCTTTGTAAAATTTAGTAAACATGGCAACATCTGTATTTTTTACATCGTCAAAGTTACAAACTTCTTTGTCACTAAAGAAGGGGCAAAACATGGGCCCAAGAGCAGCTACATTTACAGTGAGACCTTTTTCACGAAGGATTGCTTCCATTTTTTTAGCAAAGTCCTTGGTGCGGGCTTCAAGCTTTTTATAATCGCTTTGCTTTAGGATTCGCAAAGTGGCAAGGCCTGCGGCCATGGCTAGCGGGTTACCTGAAAGGGTGCCAGCCTGATAAACGTCACCACTTGGGGCCACACGTTCCATATATTTACGCTTGCCACCATATGCGCCCACGGGTAGTCCCCCGCCAATGATTTTGCCAAGGGTGGTTAGGTCGGGGTCAATATTAAAATAGCTTTGCGCTCCGCCGTAAGCCAAGCGAAAGCCCGTAATAACTTCGTCAAAAACAAGCAATGCACCGTGCTCAGTGCAAAGCTTGCGCAAGGTTTCAAGAAAACCCTCTTTAGGTGGGATTAGACCCATATTGGCGGCGGCTGGCTCCACAATAACTGCAGCCATGTTTCCGCCTTCTTTTGCAAAAATGTCTTCTACGGCCTTAATGTCATTGTATGGGGCAAGCAGGGTGTCTGCCACAACAGTATTAGGAACGCCAGGGGTGCCTGGGATAGATAGTGTCGCCATGCCAGAGCCTGCGGCTGCAAGAAAGGCATCGGCATGACCATGATAACAACCGATGAATTTTAATACTTTATCCTTACCAGTGACGGCACGGGCAAGGCGCAATGCACTCATGGTGGCCTCGGTGCCAGAGTTGACCATACGAACCATTTCTACAGAAGGGAGGGCGTCTATAATTTCACTTGCAAGGTTAACTTCATCTTCGCAGGGTGCGCCGTAGCTTGTGCCACGTTCTGCGGCGGCGTTAACTGCGGCGGTGACATCTGGGTGGGCGTGGCCCAAAATCATGGGGCCCCATGAAAGCACGTAGTCGATGTAGGTATTGTTATCTGCATCCACAAGCTCGCAACCTTTGGCGAATTTGATGAATAGGGGGATGCTGTCTACATTTTTACAAGCACGCACTGGGCTGTTTACGCCGCCAGGGATGAGTGCTTGGGCCTTTGTAAAAAGTTCCTGAGATTTTGTTTCTTGCATGGTATATCCTTGTATTGTTGATTTCGTAATAATTGTTTTAATGAGCTAAGTTAATTGTTAAAATTTTTTTATAATTTGGATTTTGAACAAGGGATAATTTAAAACACCCTTCGGGAGAAACCATTTTTACAAGTGCGAAGCACGCAGTAAAAATATATAGTGTTTTGTTTCCTT